>NZ_PISP01000001.1:1503508-1807017 GCF_002834295.1 Rhodohalobacter barkolensis
CTGAGAGGCGATCTCCATCTCCTCTTTCACTTCACGTATCAAATCGCCTGTTTTACCGGATAAAAGGCGCTCCACCTTTTCAATCGTTGCCTGATACTCCTCATCATCCCAATCACCCGAACAGTTTTGTAGGTAATCATCAAAACAAGAGTGCCATTTGGGTGCCCCTCTCGATTTATCGACCATTTTGGGCGATACAGCACAGGTACACAGTCCAAAAGCTTTTCTGATTGTTTCCAGCATTCGACGCATATGCCCCACATGATCATAAGGACCAAAATACTTACTTCCATCCCGCACAACCGTTCTTGTTGGATATACCCGTGGTTTTTGCCCCGGAGTTATGCAGATATAGGGATACGACTTATCGTCCCTGTACATGATGTTATATCGAGGCTGATGCTTTTTAATCAGGTTATTTTCAAGAATCAATGCCTCAGCCTCAGAGTCTGTGACAATTACCTCAACATCTTCAATCTTAGACACCATCAATTTAATTCTGCCGTCGTGATACCTCGAATCCTGAAAATAAGACCTTACGCGATTACGCAGTTTCTTAGCCTTACCCACATAAAGATAGTTGCCTCTACTATCCTTGAATTGATAAACACCCGGACTAAACGGAAGGTGAGCGATTTTTTCTTCTACTGATATTGACATGTCTGCATTTGATTGTGCCCTAAAAATACGAAAACGATGAGCTGCATTGAAAAGTTTAAATTGGTTTCTGAAAGCACGATCATTGCAGTATGAAAACAACACAGACCAACCCTGATATCGACATCATTTATGAAGACAACCATTTACTGGTTGTTAATAAACCAAGCGGATTGCTCTCACAGGAGGATCATACCGGAGATCCGGATATCTTAACCCTCTGTAAAGAGTACATTAAAAAAGAGCATAAAAAGCCCGGCAATGTTTTCCTGGGGCTGCTTCACAGATTAGACCGACCGGTAAGCGGTGTAATGATGTTTGCAAAAACTTCTAAGAGTGCATCCAGGATCAGTGAACAAATACGGCAAAGGACAATTAAAAAGAAATATCTGGCGGTCGTTGAGGGAAACCCACCCCCAAACGGATATCTGACACACCATTTACTTAAAGATGAGAAAACTAATACAGTTAAGGTTGTCAAACCCAATGTGAAAGGTGCACAGGACGCCAAATTAATGTTTCATCGATTAGAAACTGTTAAAAATTTGCATCTACTCGAAGTCAGCCTGATTACAGGCCGCCCGCACCAAATTCGGGTGCAATTATCAGCTGAAGGATACCCGATTTGGGGAGATCAAAAATATGGTGATTCAAAAAATTCCACTCCGGCTCTGCACGCTTTTAGATTGAAAATTGATCACCCTACTCTCAAAGAAGAGATAGTTTTTACAGCAAAACGTCCGGAATTTTTTCCTTGGAATAAATTCAGTGCCTCTGATTCCTTTTAAAGACATGTGTACGATTAAATTATGTGATGCTCAAGTAATCGAGTAATCAGTAATAATGCGTTGAATGATTGAACTTATCTCAATGTTAAAAAATGTATAACCCAGTCACGATCATTTTCACTTCTCGAATTTCTGCACAGCAGCTATGAACAAGTTAACAAGACATCAGGCAGAGCTATTACTTCCGGCCGTTATCGACGATGAGGCATCGGATCAGGAGAAAAGTGCTTTTTTCGAGTATTTGAAATACGATCGAGAATTAGAAAGAGAATATTATTCAACTTTACAAATAAAACGATTGCTAAATGAGCATCTACCCAAAAAACCTGCTCCTGAATATTTAAAAAATAAAATTCTTAGGCAGATAGAAGAAGAGAGAGAAAAAGATAAGTTAACCCAGGATGGTGACCCTGTCATCATGCATAAAAAAGCGTCATCCGAAAAAGGAAGCTGGGATGTACTTCTGAAATCCGGATTTCGCTATATGGCTGCTGCAGCTGTGATATTGATGATCACACTAATGATTGTTCAGCTGCTTGAACGATCAACTGGTTTAAATAATCAAGAGATGTTCGTAATTGAAAATATTTCGGCACAACATTTTGCAGGAGCCGGCGGGAAACTGCTTGAACCTCATTTTTCAACAAATTCACCCGAAGAAGCAGAACAGTACCTTCTAAACCATCACGGATTAAATATGACAATTCCTCATCTTAAAGGAGCAGACTTTGCAGGGATTGTTTTAGCCGATTTCCACAACGGAATGGAGGTTCCTCTATTGGAATATGTTCAGAATGAGATTGACGAAAATATCTTTATTTTCGCCATAAATTTAAGTCAACTGCAGAATGTTAACTCCATGAAACGTGAGGATAATGCAGCCGAGAGTTGTACAACACAGACGGATTATTTTGTTAATAATATCGACGGGATACATGTTGTTTCCTGGCTATGGGAAGACAACTGGTATTCTGCAGTATCCAATCATAACGGGCACGATCTGGCCGCTTTGGTTGAACCGCTAAATGCTGATTAATTATCTGCTTCCTCGTCTGACGATTCCAATTTGTCACCGTTAAATTCAGGTGGTAATTTTTTTGAAGCTTTAGCTCCTAACTCTCTCAGCATTTCTGTTTGACGAACCAGATTACCGCGACCCTCACTCAGCTTACCCATTGCATTCTGATAGCTGGTATGCGTTTGATCAATTCGATTGCCAATGTCCTGCATATCCTCAACAAAACCGACAAACTTATCATAAAGTAACCCGCCACGTTCGGCGATCTCCATCGCATGTCTATTTTGATACTCCTGCTTCCAAACATTTTCTATCGTTGCCAAGGTTGCCAATAGAGTTGTGGGACTCACAATGATGATGTTTCTGTCGAACGCGTCATTGTAGAGCTCCGGAGCATACTGCATGGCTAGACCAAAAGCCGGTTCTATTGGAATGAACATCAAAACAAAATCCGGACTCTGAAATCCGTGGATCTGCTCATAGTTTTTGTTACTCAATCCTTTCACATGAGCACGAAGTGAGCTAATATGTTGCTTCAGTGCTTTTTGTTGATCATCCGGATCATCAGACGAGGTGTATGATTCATATGCTGTTAACGTAACTTTCGAATCGATAACCAATTTCTTTTCATCCGGTAGTTGCACAACAACGTCTGGCTGCAGTCGTCGCCCATCAGCCGTAGTTGTACTCTCCTGTACTTCATACTCCCGCCCTTTTACCAATCCTGATTTTTCCAAAATTCTTTGAAGAATTACTTCCCCCCAATTTCCCTGCTGTTTATTATCACCTTTCAGGGCTTTTGTAAGATTTTTTGCCTCCTCACTCATTTTTTGATTCAACTCCTGCAGCATGGACAGATGCTGCCCCAATGCACTTCTCCCCTTAATATCTTCTTTATGAGTCTCCTCAACCCGCTTCTGAAACTCAGATATTTTTTCACCCAGGGGTTTTAAAAGGGTATCCAGATTTTCACGATTTTGTTGAGTAAATTTTTTCGACTTCTCTTCCAAAATCTCATTTGCCAGATTTTTAAACTCATTTTTGAATCTCTCCTCCATTTTTTCAAAATCGGCCTTCTGTTCTTGAAATCTCTCTTTCAGATTTAGAAAATTCGCTTTGATTGTGGCAAGTTTGTTTTCTGCCTGATTTGCCCGAACAGATTCTGATTCAAGCTTTTGCAACGCCTCACCTTTTGCTGCTTCCAATATTTCATTTCTCTCTTCCAAACGGGATTGCTTTGGCCGGGCCATAAACCAGGCAATTGTGAATCCTATTCCTCCAAAAAGCAGCGCAATAATTAGTTCTGTTATTCCCATAGTTCGATTTTCTTTGAGATTTCGGCCTTAAGATAACAGAAAGGGGTGACAGATTCTGTCACCCCTTCTGGAAAGTTTAGTAGATTTTCTAAGATCAGGCTGAAAATGCCTGAAACCTGTTAACTGAATACATCTTTAATCTTGGAAAAGAACCCTTTTTCACGCTCTTCTGCATCTGAAGGATCAAAATGTTTTTCTCCTCTCAGAGCTTCAACATGTTTCCGTTCTTCGGGTGTTAAATCTTTCGGTACATAGATATTCACTTTAATGAACTGATCTCCGGTACCGCTGTTATTCAGTCCCACGATTCCGCGTCCGCGCATTCGTAGAAGCTTACCGGGCTGTGTTCCGGGTTCAACTTTCACTTTGGCTTTACCCTTTAGTGTCGGAACCTGAACTTCCGTTCCAAGTATTGCATCCGGTATGCTTAGATGGAGATCGTAGTAAATATCATTTCCTTCCCTTTCAAAATTTTCATGCTCTTTCTCTTCTATCAGAACAATCAAATCACCGGGCTCACCACCTCGAACTCCGGCATTCCCCTGCCGTCTAAGGGTGATATAATTCCCTTTTGAAACCCCGGATGGAATATTCACCTTGATATTATCTTCACTGCGTTTGCGGCCTTCTCCGCCACATTCAGAACATTTATTTTTTATGATGCGACCTTCTCCGCTGCAAGTGGGGCAAGGCTGAACATTCACAAACTGCCCAAACATGGTTCGGGATACCTGGCGCACTTCACCGGTACCGTTACATGTTCCGCATGTTTCAAAATCGGATTCAGTTTCTGCACCTGTACCGCTGCAGGAGTCGCACTTCACCTGCTTTTTCACTTTCAGTGTTTTCTCAACACCTTCAGCAATCTCTTCCAGGGTCAGTTCAACACGAAGTTTCATATCGCTACCGGGTCGACCAGTACCACGACGTCTGCGGCTCTGTCTGCGACCACCGCCCCCGAAGGCTTCTCCACCAAATATATCGCCTCCAAAAATGTCACTGAACCGGCTGAAAATATCTTCGAAATCGGCATTGCCAAAATCAGATGCTCCCCCGAAACCGCCGCCATTCATTCCTGCGTGGCCGAACTGATCATAACGTTGCCTTTTCTGAGGGTCTCTGAGAACTTCGTACGCCTCAGAAGCTTCCTTGAACTTTTTCTCCGCTTCATGATCCCCTTTGTTTCTATCGGGGTGATACTTCATAGCCAATTTGCGATAAGCTTTTTTAAGCTCTGCTTCACCGGCACTTTTTTCTACACCTAATACTTCGTAGTAATCTCGTTTAGACATGAATTGTGATTTACTCGCTTACAATTACTTTTGCGTGTCGAAGTGTCTTATCTCCAATGCGATACCCGCTCTCTAAAACCTGGAGAACCGTTCCGCTCTCTATGGAGTCATCATTTGCCGGCTGCCTCAGCATCGCATCATGGATATCCACATCAAAGGGTACACCTTCTTCATCAATTCGCTCAACGTTATATCGCTCCAAAACGTCCTGGAATTTATCAGCAACCAATCTCACACCATCAACAAATGATTGATCCGCATTAGCTTTTTCAAGTGCTTCCAGAGTTCGGCGGAGGTCATCATTAATAGGCAAAAATGCCTCAATGGCAGATTCACGCGATTTCTGGAAAACCTGATCTCTTTCCCGCTGGAGACGTTTCTTGAAATTCTCCATTTCAGCGGCTTTCCGCAGATGATTGTCTTTTATACTCTGAAGTTCTTCTTCAAGCTCATTAATTTTTTTCTGTTGCTCTTCAACCAGTTCGTCCAGCTCTTCTATACTGGCAGACCCACCGTTTGAAGTCTCATCCACCTCATTCTCAACAGTTGACTGCTCTTCAGCAGATTCTAGTTTTTCTTCTTTACTACTCATTTAAAAATCGATTCTTAATTTCTTATTTCAGGCCTTTTAACTCAGGCAATGCTTTGATGTTTCGATTCAATAGTGTGCAAATAGTATGCCATAAAGATTTATACTATCAGTTCGTCACCAATGCCAAAAAAACCTGTCGTTTCGCCTTATTCGCCTTCGTAGAAAAATTCAATCATATTTCCATCGGGATCAGATGCAAATACAAAACGTCCTTTTTTACGATTAGCGGGTCCACTCAAAATGGTTACCTCTTTATCTCTCAGATAGGTTGCCATTTCATCCACCTGATCGGCAGAGTCGAGATAGAACCCTATGTGGTCTACCCGGAAATCCCTGGAATTCGGATCGTAACTGGTTTCGGCCTCAACAATCACCAAAGTATCTTCTTTTCCAATTTTATAGACAGCCATACTTTGGCCCATTTTTCGTACTAGTTCAAACCCCAGAATTTCTCCATAAAACTCTTCGGCCCGTTCAATTTCATTAACCCTTATGGTAATATGGTTAATACCGGATGGTTTAAAATCCATAGTTTTTCACTTTCTTTTATTAGTTTAAATGCACCCGATAAACTAATGGTTTTTCGGTTATATTTTGAATCGAAATTTTTGAATTCAACTTTCAGTCTATTGGCAACACTTTATTTGGTAGCAACACCTATTGGAAACCTTTCCGACTTTTCTACACGAGCCGTCGAAACATTACAGTCTGTAGATCAGATCGCTTGTGAAGATACCCGGACGTCAGGTGTACTGCTTCAACACTTTCAAATCAGTAAACCTACATTTTCGTTTCATCAGCACAATGAACATCAGAAGGTAAAACATCTGATGAACCTGCTGAATGGAGGACTCAATATTGCACTGATCAGTGACGCAGGCATGCCGGGAATATCTGATCCCGGATTTTTAGCAACTCGAGAAGCTCATCAGAATGGACATGAAATTATTGCCATACCCGGCCCGGACGCTGCCACCACGGCACTGGCCGTTAGCGGTTTACCCTGCGATCGGTTTATTTTTGAAGGGTTTCTACCTCCCAAAAAAGGACGCCAAACCCGAATACAGGAAATTGCAGAGAGTGATATCACATCTGTTGTTTATGAAAGTCCTCATAAACTGGTTCGTTTTCTGGAAAAATTGCACGAATATGCCGGTGATGAACGTTGGGTATGCGTTGCCAGAGAATTAACTAAGAAATTTGAAGAAAAAGACCGGGCCCAGCTTGGAGAGTTGCTCCCGCGGTGGCGTGAAAAGAAATCCATTAAAGGTGAAATAGCTGTCGTTATAGCCGGTAAAACCTACAGTGAATAATGAATAAAAATCGTTTTTGGGATCAACCCTGGGTACTTAGTATAACTGCCTCCATTTTACTCAGTCTCTCATTTCCGCCGTTTGACCTGTCCATTCTTCAAATTCCGGCTTTTGTTTTTTTATTTCGGGTGGCGATAATCAGCCGTTCGGTGCGCGAAGTAATATATTATACATATCCTGCATTTGTACTTTGGAATCTGTTTGTAACCTATTGGCTGATGATGGCAACCGTGGCAGGGGGAGTGGCGGCTATTCTTGCCAACGCCGCGCTAATGCTTATTCCTCTTCTGCTGATCAGAAAACTGTTTAAATCTGATCTGAATCCAATTGTAACATCATTTTTTGCGGCAGCAATTTGGGTAAGCTACGAGTTTCTTCACCATAACTGGGATCTCGCCTGGCCATGGCTCACTCTCGGTAATGGTTGGTCTAACCTGATAAATGTTATTCAATATATTTCGGTAACCGGAGCTTTTGGAATCTCATTTTGGGTTGTGTTTACCTCTGCCCTCCTTTACAACTACATTGTAGAGCCCGTTAAACCGATACTCTACTCTGCTATCATCATCTTCTTTGCATTTCCACTGTTTTCGATTTTTTCCATGATCATGCAGACTCAAGAACAGGGTGAACCGCTTGAAGTAGCCATTATTCAACCCAATTCAGATTCCTATCAGAATTTTGGCGGAATGGGTTCGCTTGATAACCTGATTGAAAAGCTCCTAAGGCTTTCCGGTGAAACGGTAACAGAAAGCACTGATCTGCTGATCTGGCCGGAAAATGCGGTTGATGCAGCTCTCCCTCTCGACAACCGTTATTTCGATGTGATCAGTGACTCTTTAGAATCATGGAATACAACATTAATTACAGGCTCCGGATATGTGGAATACTATAGTGAAGAAAATCGGCCGGAGGTGGTGAAAGAGACCTCAAGTGGCAGAATTTACAATATTTTTAATGCTGCTTTGCACTTCAACTCCTCCGCTGAAGCTGAGATCTATCGAAAGGGTAAATTGGTACCTATTGTAGAGCGGTTTCCATTTGTGGAGTTCTTTCAAACGATTGACCTATTTAACTGGATCGATTGGGGTAGCCTGATGGGCTATGGACTAGGGGAAGAAGCAAATAACTTCAATGTGAATGGAGCCCAAACTCCGGCATTGATTTGCTACGATTCCGTTTTTTCGGGCTGGGTAAATCAATTTGTACAAAACGGTGCCGGATTCCTGACCATCATTACCAATGACGGATGGTGGGGGGATTCTAATGGCCATAATCAGCATTTTGCATTTGCACGCCTGCGCGCCATAGAGCATCGAAAATGGATTGCACGCTCTGCAAACAACGGGATCTCCGGAATTATATCACCCGATGGAAAAATTCAGTTTGAAACAGAATACTGGACCGAAGACGCTTTCACGTTTACAATTTACAATCGACAGATACCCACTTTTTATTCAGCCTATGGAGATTGGTTCAGCTATGTAATGCTACTCTCGTCATTTCTTGGCATTGGCTTTCTGGAAATCAGAAAAAGAAAGCAGAAATAATGTAACCGTCAGGTTTCTCACCGAAGGTTACATTATCCAGGTGAATTAGAAATCTAATTCTGCTTTAATCTCGTCGATCACTTCATCCAGCATTTTCATTTTCTTACGGAAAGCGGCTTTATCTTCCAGCTCACCGTTTATACTGATATAAAACTTAATTTTCGGCTCTGTACCTGACGGTCTCGCGGATATAATGTAATCCCCTTCCGTAATAAATTGAAGTACATTTGATGTCGGAAAATCAATGCTGTTTACTCGACCAGACTCCACGTCTGTTTCGGTCAAGTGCATATAATCCTTCACCGTCACTACCTTCTGGCCTGCAATCGATTCAGGTGCCTGATGCCGAAGTCCGTCCATAATTTCCTGGATCTCTTCCGCACCCTTTTTCCCAGCTTTTTTGATTGAAATCAGCTCCTCTTTATATAACCCATACTTTTCATAAATATTCAGAAGCGAGTCATATAAAGAAAGACCATTATCCTTATAAAAGGCGGCCATTTCTGCAATCATTGTACAAGCTACAACAGCATCCTTATCGCGAACATGATCTCCGACAAGATAACCGTAACTCTCTTCACCGCCTGCAATAAACTTTTCCCGTCCCTGAAGTTCTGTCATCAATGCACCGATATACTTAAAACCGGTCAACGTATTGTAGCACTTCACTCCTTTTGACCGGGCGATTTTGTCAATCAAATAGGTCGTCACTATTGTTTTTACGATATACTCATTTCCCTGCAGTATACCTTTCTCTTCCCAGGCTGTGAGCAGATAATTAAATAGCAGTACAGCCGTCTGATTACCATTCAGAAGTTCAAATTCACCTTTCTCATTTCTAACGGCTATACCAACTCTATCAGCGTCGGGATCGGTAGCCATTACCAGCTCTGCATTTGTTTCTTCAGCCATGTTTAAGGCTAAAGTCAGAGCTTCTTTTTCTTCCGGATTCGGATAAATTACAGTCGGGAAATTTCCATCTATAGTACACTGCTCTTCCACCAGATTGACATTGGTAAAACCTACCTCTTTCAACGCTCTTGGAACAATATCCACGGCAGTACCATGAATTGGAGAAAAAACGATATTGAGATCAGATTGAGATTCAATCACTTCCGGGTAGATCGACTCAGACGCCACTCGCTCTATATACTTTTGATCCATCTCCGAACCAATTTTCTCAATCAAATCTTCATTACGACTGAAGTCCACCTGATCAACCGATTCGATTTTATTTACTTCAGCAATGATATTTTTGTCGTGCGGCTTAATCACCTGTCCACCATCACTCCAATATGCTTTGTAACCGCTATACTCTTTCGGATTATGAGATGCCGTAAGCATTACACCGCTGTGGCAGTTCAGTTCGCGTATGGCGTAAGAGAGCTCCGGTGTGGGTCTAAGTGAATCAAAAAAGTAAACGTGTATACCGTTGGCACTAAAAACATCAGCCACGATCGAGGCGAATCGTTCAGCATTATTTCTATTATCGTGGGCAATGACAACTTTGATCTGCTCATCCGGATATTGGGTTTTCAGGTAGTTGCTTAAACCCTGAGTAGCGGTTCCGAGCGTGTATTTATTTACACGGTTCGAACCGATCCCCATGATCCCTCTCAGGCCCCCGGTTCCAAACTCAAGATCTTTATAAAAGGCATCTGTCAACTCCTCGACCTTACCCTCATCCAGCATCTTTTGCAGTTCAGATTTTGTCTCTTCATCGTAATTTCCTTGCAGCCAGTGATTAATTTTTTGCTGAACGTTTTGATCCAATTTCTCCATGAATGCTTGTTTTATTTGATTGATTCAAGCTTCTATACTGAAAGACTGTTCTTTTAGAAAAGAATCAGTGCTTTAACTACAGAATATGTGTTCGTAGATATTAATTAAAAGCTGAAACTATTCTTCGATAATTTCAATCTTGTTGATAACATCGCCCTGTCGAATATCATCGATTACGTCCAGACCTTCTACTACTTTCCCAAAAACGGTATGTTTACGATCAAGGTGAGCTGTATTCTTTCTACTGTGACAGATAAAAAATTGAGAACCTCCTGTGTCACGACCGGCATGAGCCATGGATAAAACTCCACGATCGTGATATTGATTCTCCCCATCCAGTTCACAATCTATGGTGTATCCGGGTCCGCCGGTTCCATCTCCTTTCGGACATCCCCCCTGAATCACAAAATCCGGGATTACACGATGGAAAGTCAGTCCATCATAAAATCCATCCTTCGACAGGTTAACAAAGTTTTCAACGGTTCCGGGAGCATCTTTCTCAAAAAACTCCACGTTCATGTCGCCTTTTTCAGTTCTGATAATTGCTTTTGGCATCGGTTATCTTTTTCCTTTAAAATCTTTTCGGTTTACTTATTAAAGAGATAAAAGATAATGAATTATCAGGAATTGAGAGTATGGGATTTGAAGCTACCCAAAACTCTTACAAGCTTACTCAATTCAGGACTTCAATAAATGATGTGTTCGACATTTCTGCGGAAAGCTTATCCACAACAGCAGAACGGGAGAGTTCTGCATGAATAAAAAGATGCGGAATTCCATCTTTTTCCTTCACTTCAGATTTAATATTTGCATCCGATAAGTCCAGTTCCTGAATCACATTCCTGAGATTCATAATAAACTCCGGAGTGCCGAATGGATTGGTTCCCTCTTCCTCTTCAAGTTCCCGACGCACTTTTTCGGCGTACCGATCAATTTCAAAACGAAGATTGGAAATAGCTATTCTCTCTGCTTGTTGGCGGGCGCGATCTTCATTATCTGCTACGGAATGTGAGTAGCCTGAAAAGCTCAGGGAGTCTGAATTTGATTCTACATTGGAATCAAACCATTCAGGAGCAAACTGTTCCTCCGGTTCTTCTGTGCTCTCCGGGGATTCTTCATTGTTACTTACTGTCTCTGTTGATGCGCAATGGGTGAATAAAATAGCTGAGATAACGAGTACGAAAAAATATTTCATCGGGTCTAGTTAATTTGAAAGTAGCCGATAGCTCCTTCTTCTGTCAAAATTTTAAGGGTTAAAGATCGGTTTCTTTTTATAGAATCGGTAATGATTTGTTCCACTACTTGAAGATCGTTAACAGTCTCACTGTTAAGTTCAACAATTTCAAAACCTTCTCTCAATCCTCTGTTCCAAGCTTCTGAGCCCGGAACTACACGATGGATATAGATATTAAAAAGCTCGGGATCTTCCGGTGTTGAAAGTGCACGCAGTGTAAATCCAAGTGACTCAAACCTTTGTTGTTCAATTCCTCTTTCACGTCCTCCTTCGGGTATTTCGTCCCACTCATCTAATTCCGGTTCAGCTTCATTTTCTAAAACAAAGGAGTTTTGAGCTAGCTCCTGCTGAGGCAATTCTTCCAGAGTTACAGAACGTTCAAGTATTTCGTTATCTCTCCAAATTGTGAGTGTTACCATTTCATTTGGACGAAACATGGCAACTTTTTCCTGCAACTGATTCGACTCGGCCACGCTTTCACCATTTACACGGAGTACAATATCATTTCTCTGAATTCCTGCTCTTTCAGCAGCTCCATCACTATTTACGTTCATAATCATCACACCGGTTATATCTTCGAGTCCGGCACGTCGGGCAATCCGATCGTCGACTGATTGTATGGTAACTCCAAGAATTCCTCTTTTCACTTCACCAAACTCAATCAAATCGCGCGACACCTTCAGAGCAAGATTGCTTGGGACTGCAAATCCATACCCCTGATAACTTCCGCTTTGAGTTGCAATTGCAGTATTGATTCCAATTAGTTCGCCACTGGTATTTACCAGTGCTCCGCCGCTGTTTCCTCTGTTGATAGCGGCATCAGTCTGTATAAAACTTTCAATACGGCGGGCATCATTTATAATTTGAACATCACGGCTTAATGCGCTCACTATTCCGGCCGTTACGGTTGACCGCAGCCGGAAAGGATTCCCAACAGCAAGAACCCACTCGCCTACTTCAAGATGATCAGAATTGCCGATCACTACGGTGGGTAAATTGTTCTCATCAACTTTTATTACTGCTAAATCGGTACTTGGATCACGTCCCACTACCCGTGCATCAAGCGTTCTTTTATCTTCAAGTGTAACCGTAATTTCATCTCTCACGGCACCTTCAATAACATGGTTATTGGTGAGTATATATCCATCTGAAGAGATGAGTACACCGGATCCCACTGTTCTAACCCTTGGCGGTATAAATCTCTCCCAAAATCGGTTGTCCTCCTCTTCTTCTGTTTCTGGTTGGCGATCCCTGGTTGCAATAAGAGTTTCGATGTATACAACTGTAGGGGTCACGGATTTGGCAACGGATCTGAACAAAAAACGATCATCAATTTTTTCCAGATCTTCTGAACTCCAGAAGGGTTCGTCACTTCTGTTGATATCGGTCACCCGCACCTCAGCAAGATCCAGTGAGATTGCTCCATCCCGGAAAAACATCAGGATCATTCCAAGCATTACCCCGATGAGTATTAAAAGTATACCGGTAAGATATTTATCACGGGTTTTCATAAAATTAGTCAGCCAAAAGCTGCTCAAAAATTGCATCTGATTTACGAGGCTTTACCCCCTCTATATGGTAACGAAAATACTTGTCCAAATAATCTATCAGAGATTTTAATTCATTCGTTGATAAATCTATATCAAAAATGGACGATTTCATAGACTTTAGTGACTCTCGTACAAAATGAAATTGCTTTGGGGTTAATTTCACAGCTTCACTTTCGACAGGTTGAGACGATAGTGTTCCTGATTCAATATTGATGTAACCCATATTCACTGAATCATGTTCCTCAATTACATTTTGAATTCCTATTCCCAATAGCTGAGCCAATCGGATCTGAATGTATGGAAACATAATCCTGGATACTTCATCCTGTTTATTGATCCAGGGCAACATCACAGAAAGAAACTGAAATAGAGGCTCATTTACTTCATTATCATGGAGCAGCTGTGAGGTTAATTCAAGTGTAATGGTTGCCAGTGCCATTTTTTGCAGGTCCAGCCGGATGTTATCCAATTTCTTCAAATAAGAAACATCAGAGAGTGTTTGCACCTGTCGAGTCTGCTTCATGTAATAGACCACTTCAAGCATCTGGCCCGGCACCAAAAATGCTGAAAATTTGCTTTTGGGCTTTCTTGCTCCCTTTGCAATGACAGCAATTTTGCCATGCTTATGTGTGAAAAGCGTTGCTATGATACTCGACTCCTGATACTCAACCGTTCGTAGAACTATGGCTTCGGTTTTTGTTATCATAGCGTTTGATATTTTATAGGTTCAATCGCAGTTATCTCTTGAACAGATTGAGCTTGATCAGGACATCAGTGTATCCAGTCTTTATCCTCAAGGAACTGAACCATTGCGGGCAGAAATGTAAGAGCAGACAATAGAGTCATACCGATTCCTACCACAGCCATAATTCCGATCGACTGCAAGCCGGGATGATTTGTAAAGAGCAGTCCGGCAAAACCCATCATTGTTGTGAATGAACCAATTGTAATGTGCTGGCCTGTACTGGAAAGAACATCCCACATACTTTTTTGTCCTTCATCGCGATACCGATGAGCGAGATGAACCCCATTATCACACCCGATTCCCAAAACAGCGGGGAGCACTACAAGGTTGTAGAAGTTAAATTTAAGTCCAAATAAAAGCATAATTCCAAACAGCCAGAGGAGGCCTATTATTAGTGGAATTAGAGCAATTAATGCCCATCTTAAATTCTTAAAACTGAACCAGATAAAGAGGAACACAATCAAAAACGTAGCCGAAACCATGTACGGACTCTCTGTTCTCATCAAGTCGAGCATGGTGGCTGCAACAATTGAAGTACTGGCCGAATGGTAAGTTTTACCACTGGCAAGCTCTACTTCTCCCACTTCATCCTTGAAGGCGATCGATTTCAACCCGTCCGAAAGCCCACTCTCCGGATAGATAATTACAAATCGTCCAATTTCTCCTTCCTGAGTCATGAAACGATTTTTTAGAAAATCCGGGATAATATCCTCATCCAACGGCTCCCTGGTTTGCGACCCACGCCGCAACAGATCAAGATTTTCGTCCTGTTGATCTCTAATGAAACTGTTTTGCAAAAGTTGACGAACTTCAGCTATATGTTCCAGTTTCTCATTCGCCATCTCATCATTGGGGGGGAATCGTTCCTGAAGTGCTTCTACATCGCGGATAAGCGTTTCCGGATTTTGATCACTTCTTGTTCTCAGCGAATCAAGAACTTCAAATACATCATCGTTTGTATCTGCAATAATATATGCCGGATTTCTTCGCCCGTTTTCATCCACTCCTGATGTAAATTCTCTGAATTGTTCATATTCTTCAAACGTCGGTTCCAGATTTCCGAACTGATATTCAAATCTCAAGTTTCCTGAAAAAATCAGGACGATAAGAGATAAAATCAAACCAACCGACACGATTGAACGGGCGTATGGATATCGGTGAATGCCTTTAGAGCGTACATAATCGTCCCCTACTCGATTGGTCAAAATCCAGTTCCACTTTTCAAAAATGACAAGCAAAGCTGGCAGAACAAACAACATGGCAACCAACGCAAACAAGATCCCCATGCCGGCGATAAAGCCAAATTCAGAGAATCCCCTGAAATCAGCAAACATCAGAACAAAAAGTGCAGCGGCTGTCGTCAATGCACTTACGATAATTGCAGCCCCGGTTTTATCATATGCTAATAGCACACTGTTTTCAACCGAACGCCCCATGGATCTATACTCAATGTAACGGGCGTAATAGTGGATTCCGTAGTCGATACCCAACCCAAAAAGTATCACAAACAGAACGGAAGTCATGGTATTCAGTACCTCAATTTGGAGATAGGTGATACCAAATGTCCACATTAAACTAAATAATAACGGAATTCCGATGACAAGAACCGGTACCGGCATTCGAATAAAATGAGACCAAAAACTGTGTTTTCTTCCAATTTTCGATCCTTTCCGGTAGTGAATGTATTTTTTAATGAAGAAGTAGAGCATCACAAGCAGAATCACAC
Source organism: Rhodohalobacter barkolensis (assembly GCF_002834295.1). Classification (NCBI taxonomy): domain Bacteria; kingdom Pseudomonadati; phylum Balneolota; class Balneolia; order Balneolales; family Balneolaceae; genus Rhodohalobacter; species Rhodohalobacter barkolensis. The sequence continues at coordinate 1,519,072 of NZ_PISP01000001.1, forward strand.
TGCTGATTCCCAGTGAGAAACTGTTAAAAACATCATTCATGATAGACTCAAACTCGTCCAGATGTCGCTTTAAACGTCCGCCAAATTTGATTTCCATTTCTGGGTGGTAAGATGCGGTATCAACCTCATCAAGCATGTCCTGATAAACCTCAAACATATCTTCAAGATACCGTATATCGCTCTGCGGACCTGTGGGATAAAGGGTTAACATCACAACTGTGCTGTCAGAGTTTGTTGCGTACTCAGGTGGAATCAGATCGTCGTAACTTTCCCGAAATTTTCCAATGTCAGTCTCTTCTCCTTCTTCTTCATCTTCAAAATCGTCCGAGAAGTCGACAAAAAACGGGTTGGCTTCTTCTCTGGCAGTCTCAATTTCATCCTGCAAATAATCTTTGATCTGTATCAGTTCCTGGACTGTGGCAAGGTAGAGTGCATTATCCTGGAGCACCTCCGTTTCTCTTCGAAGTTCAGCGCGGCTGAAAAAATTATCTTCATATCTGGGATAGTAAAGGTCCAGACTTTTTTCAGCCAGAAACTCAGCCATGTCAACATTTGCATCAAAGTCAGGAGATTTGATAGCAACCTGCATTTCTGTCTCTCCGCCGGCAGTCTCTTTTAGTTTCTCAAGAGCTTGAACGTTCTCATTAGAGGGGGGCAAAAGATTGGCAATATCTGTGTCCACCGTTAATTTAGATGCGAAGAAACCCGCAGCAATAGAAAGTAACAAAGCTACAGCAATAACGGTATATGGGCGGCGGTTACTTAGCTGAACTACCGGAATAAAAAATCGAATAAATTTAGACATCAGATCTGTTTGCAGTCAGAAAATTCTTAAAAGACGGAAATTACATAAAATTTAATACAATTGAGCACTTTAGATCATATTAGAGAGTTCATCAATACATGAAATCTTACAATCCGGATCAACTCAATCAGGCAATCATCTTGCATGAATAGTACTTTGATAAAGGTTCAACTACTCCATTTATTTATTATTGCTAAACCATTGATATTCCCATTCAATTCATTTCAAAACGCACTTGATCACAAAAAAATAGCCGAAGCAGTATTATTACCGCTCCGGCTATATGTGTTCTCCCCTCTTGATCGAAGTGGATTGTTATGTTTTAGCTTGTTTGAAATATTTCGTTCCATCAACTCATCAATTATAGAATGCTGCTGTGACAACATACTGTCAGTACGGGGTAAATTATTCTTACTCTTTTTCTGCCTATAGTCTTAATATGCTTACAGACCAAATCACTCTGATATACAGAACGTTACAGTATTCTCGTCTGTTGAAGAGATGAAAACTTAAATCAAACAGAGAATAAATATGAAATATCGATTTTTAGGAAGATCCGGTTTAAAAGTTTCAGCACTTTCATTTGGATCGTGGGTAACATTTGGGGATCAAATTGATGAGGATATTGCCTATAACTGCATGAAGGAGGCATATGATGCGGGTGTAAACTTTTTTGACAACGCAGAAGCTTACTCTGAAGGTCAGTCTGAAAAGATGATGGGAAATATCATCAAAAAAGCAGGCTGGAAACGGTCGGATCTAGTTCTCTCTACAAAAATATTCTGGGGAGGCGAAGGACCAAATAACTCCGGGCTCTCTTATAAGCATATTATTGAGGGAACAAACGCAGCCCTAAAGCGAATGCAAACAGACTACGTTGATTTGATATTTTGCCACCGTCCGGACAAATTCACCCCAATTGAAGAGACTGTCTGGGCTATGAATCAGGTTATTCAGCAAGGTAAAGCCTTTTATTGGGGAACCAGTGAGTGGTCGGCCGAGCAAATCCGTGAAGCTTATCATATAGCAAAAGCCAATAATCTTCGTCCTCCTTTGATGGATCAGCCTCAGTACAACATGTTCCATCGAGAGCGTGTGGAAAAGGAGTATGCACGGTTGTATGACGAGATCGGGCTGGGAACTACCATTTGGAGTCCCTTGGCAAGTGGCTTGCTCACCGGGAAATACAACGATGGTGTACCGGATGACAGCCGCCTATCCCTGGACAAATACAAATGGCTCCGAGAAAATCTACTCGAAACAGAGACCGGTAAAAAGAAGCTGGAAAAAGTAGGTAAGCTGGCTAACGTTGCTGAGGATGCAGGACTTTCCATGCCGGAAATGGCGCTCGCATGGTGCCTGAAAAATGAACATGTGAGTACAGTTATTACCGGTGCATCCAAACCAGAGCAGGTTAAACAAAACATGAAAACCATCGATAAGATGGACAATTTAACTGATGATGTAATGGATGCTATAGAGGATATCCTGGATAACAAACCTGAAGAAGAGAATGATTTCAGGCCATAATTCTAAACATTTCTAAGTAGAACTACGTACCTTCTAAAAGGCGCAGATTTAACAATCTGTGCCTTTTCTTTTGATGATCAGTGTCGTAACTTTATTTGTAAATACAATAAGATCAATTCTGTATGACAGAAAAAGAGTCAAAACGGGGAATGAAGGTAATTGGAGTAACTCTGATCATCTTTGCTATTCTTGTTGCTCCACACGAAGGCGAATTTTGGCCATTTAGTATCTACCCTATGTTTTCGCAGGCAGGAAATCCCTGGACACGAGCCATGATTCTTGACGTCACAGATTACAGCGAAGAAGAAATTTGGCAGCAGCGTACAAATGAAGATTTTATAGGGGATCCGGTTGCTGTCAGACAATATGGAGTGGATGAAATTGATTTCTCTAACTACGTTTCTAAAACTGAAAACTGGACCGACCGCCGACGGGAAGCCATTCGTAGAATGTTTGGTCTTCATACTTTTGAAGAAAACAGATGGCTGGTGGTGAAAGCCAACGGATACCTCGCTGGTGAAGACTCCGTAGCAGTAGATATCATCCCCTGGATCCTACTGACAAGTGAAGGCACTGAGCTCAACCCCAATATCGACAATTCCGAATATATGTCGGGAGGTGAGCGATGACATGGTATGAAAAAATTGGGCATCAACTTTTTGAACCGAAAAGAGATCAAACCCCCGGCGAACTTATCTTTTTTAAGGTTTTTGAACTCTTTGTTCTCTTCTACACTATCAAATACGCTTGGGAGTGGGGAATCTACACACAACTTCGAAATACAGAGGTTGTATTACCACTCGGGGTTGCCAACTATATCGACATCTCCCTGATGTTTGAATGGAATCTGGCTCTGATCAACGCAGCTGTTATCACGCTTCTTGCCGTTATTGCATTCGCTCGTATGGGTGCGAGGTGGTTCTACATGGTGGTGATCGTACTGCTTCATATTCAATACGTGGCCCGTTTTTCTCAGGGTGAAATTCCACACAGTATGAACCTGATTGGCATGTCTGTATTCGCCTTTGCTATCGGAGCCATCTGGTTTCCGGGCAAGAAAAATATGCCCCGGTTTGTTATCGGTGCCATCGTCTTTTTTATCGGACTGGGATACACATCAGCTTTTTTCGCAAAAATGATCGGAACCGGAATCAACTGGTATGATGGCCGACATCTCTGGCTTTGGATCAGTGAAAAAAGTATTGATGTTTACTCTACTATTGGATATTACGAGCCTAACTTCCTTCAGGAACTGGCGCTGTCCTATCTGCCCGTTGCTTCTGTTATTCTGTTAATTGGCTGGTTAACCGAACTGATCGGATTTACCATGTGGTGGAAAAAGCTACGTCCATTCACCGTCACTTTGTTGATTGGAATGCATATTGGAATTACAATGACCATGAACATCCGGTTTGATGCGTTTGTGATGCAATTAATCCTGATCGGCTTTCCCTGGTATCTGTTGTTTGACAAATTTGTTCAACATACACCGAAGTGGATCGAAAGAACGGTCTGAGTTAGAAGTAACCGTAAACGATCAGCTCTTAAAAAAGAGGCGACAAGAAAGCAGCGCCGAAAAGAAGCTCGAGGTTAGGGCGATCACAAATATGGATGTAAGAGTAAAACCGCTGTCGAGCATCCAACCCATCAGAAACGGGCTCAAAGCTGTGCTGAATACCATAATAGAGGCAAATAGACTTTGAACGGTTCCGATCATTTTGGTTCCATAGAGTTCGGCCCACAGAGATGATTTAAATGTACTGCTCAATCCCAGCGTAACTCCAACCAAACCCATATAGATAAATGCTGTCCAGGTACCGCTGAAAAAGATGGCGACCGTGAGCCCCAGCATCATCGGTATTAGAAAAAACGGGAAAAGAGTTTGAGCAGAAAAACGATCGATCATCGGTCCGGATAACAAACCTGAAACAATTCTGCTAATGGCAAACGCCACAAATGCAGACGCCACTATGGCTGCGGTCCATCCCATATCTCCGGCTGCCGATACCTGATAAAGAAAGAGTCCGGTTACCCAGAACGGCGGGATCAGAATGGCCGGAATGGTGTAAAAGGTTCGATTGTCGGAGAAAATTTTGGAGTAGTTCTCGCGGGTGGTTCCCACGTCCTCTTCACTCTTCTCTACGGTTGTACTCTCATTTTTAATGAGTGACCAGAGAACCGGGATGAAAAATAGTGCGATGAGTCCGGCTACAAATCCCCACACCGTTCGCCAATGCATATAAACCATCATGAAGGCAATCAAAGAAGGCAAAATAGCTTCACCTATCGGATAACCAAGAGCTGAAATGCTGAGTGCTTTTCCACGGTCACGATCATAAATACGTGCCATAGTTGCCTGTGCGGTATGACCGCTGAGCCCCTGTCCGGTGAGTCGTAAAAAGATTAGTGCTACAAATAGCATGGCCACGTGCCATGCGATCGACATCAGAATGGCTGCTACTAAAAGACCGGAAGCTACATACATGCTGTAATTTCGCAGGGGTATTCGATCAATCCACTGTCCCAGATAAGGTAATGCCATTGCACCCGTAAGAGTGGCAAGGGAGTAAAGTGTTCCAAAAGACGCATTGCTCAAATCAAATGCTGTCAGAAAATAGGGTACGAAAAGTGAGAGCAGAAATGTCTGCCCAAAACTTGAAAAAAATGTGAGCGAAATTGCAAATGTAAGAAGTCGTCTCTCTTTCCGGACGAATGTCAGGTAAGTCATTAGGGATTGTCTGTTTCTATGATCTTTTTTCAGATCGATGTCGATATGATTTTTAATTAGCCTTGAAAATACGGGTTTTCAAGATGAAGCTACAGGTTTTGTTGATAGAAATAATTGATAATGGTGAAAGGGTGAGTGAGATGTGAAAAGTAAAAAAGCAAACGTGAAACATTGATCATGAACTTCAAATGACCAAACGCCCGATTTCATTTAAAATCCCACAATTTGTACCCCGTCGTATAGACTGAACTGAGACGTAAAACACAGCGGAGCTGCAAGTTGTCGTCACAAGTGCGGAGTATCCAAACGAGGTTATTGTGATTTGAACTGCGAATGACGAATCACGAACACCGATTTTCGTATTGAGACCTGCCGTTTGAAACTTGAATTGAATCCATCAGCCTGCAATTGCAGCATGCAGATGGGACACACCCCTCAATCCCCTCTGGAGAGAGGAAGAACTCCCACTCCCGGTTAAACCAAAACTTTGATTCATCTTAGATTTATCTACCTGCTCCGATGGGGCAGCATATGATTAGCCCGGGGTGAAACCCCGGGTATAAAGTCACCCTAAATTCCCCGCCGAACAGAGAGAGTGATTTGAAACATTGGACAGAGAAGAGGCGGACCATTCAGGGATTAGGTTTGACTAAATCTATTCAATAAAAAGATTATGAAATCTTTGTGCATCGGAGCTGCAAGTTATCGTCGCCGATGCAGAGCACCGGGACGAGGAATAAAAGCTTTGCGCCGCATTTTGTAACACACCCCTCAATCCCCTCCGCCGGTAGTCGGACAAGTTCTCGAGAGGGGAAGGTCTCCCGATATATTTGGGCTTAATTTCCCTATCCCAACCTCTACTTCACAGCAAATAGATTAAAAGCATTTTTTGTGGTTACTTCGGCAATTTCCTGAAGCGTTCGTCCGTGTAACTCGGCCAGATTCTCTGCGATCAGTTTGATGTATGACGGTTCATTTCTTTTTCCACGGTGAGGCGCCGGAGTTAAATATGGGGCATCCGTTTCGAGAATCATTTTATCGAGCGGCAGTTTAGAGACCGTTTTGTTCACACCTGCATTTTTGAACGTGGATACTCCACCGATGCCCAAATGAAGTCCCAGATCAATGGCTCGTTTTCCCTCCTCTTCGGTGCCTGTGAAGCAGTGCCAAACGCCGGTCAAATTACCATCCTGCTCCTCTTTAATTATATCAAGCAGATCTTTGGTACTCTCCCGGTTGTGAAGCACAATAGGCTTTCCGGTTGCTTTGGCCATATTGCAGTGCATTCGTAAGCTGGTTTTCTGTTGATCTACAAAGTCCGTACTCCAGTAGTAGTCGAGGCCGGTCTCTCCAACTCCCACTACATCTTCCCGTTCACAAAGATCGGCAAGTTTTTGTTCATCAAACGGCCAAACGTCCTCCACGCTGCAGGGATGGATTCCTGCCATTTTATAAAAAGTAATTTCCGGATGATGCAGATCATCCATCTTTTCAAATGACTTCCAGTCAATTGCAGGAAGGAAAATGTGGGTAATTCCTGCTTCTACCGATCGTCGGTATACTTCATCAATATCTTCTTCAAACTGTTCGAGGTATAGGTGGCAATGAGTGTCTGTGAGTGTCAAAATTTCTGTAATTATTCTAATTCAAAAAGGTGATAAAGCTTCTGCTTTATATTTTCTTTTAGCTCATTATCCAATTCACCAAGTTTTCGCTTAATCAGTGATTATGGAATCGTTACAAGTTTGTGAAGTCTTAGAACGGAATCAACATGGAGGCCTGTCTTTTCCCATGATGTACTCCCCTGCTCAATCAAAACATCGCTTGGTTCTAATTTATCTGGAATAACGCTGGATATAAATGCAATCACCACGTGCTCAAATTTCCCAACCGATGAAGTCAGGCATAGAGCCGGCCTTACTTTCAAGTCAGAAAAATCATCGAAGGGAAATGGGACCAAAACAATTGAGTATTTAATCTTCGAACAGCTCACCATCACTTAGTGTGTAGATGTTCTGTTTATCATCCTTTAAAAAATCAAAAGAGGGGCTTTTAACGGTACTAGCAAACCAACCTGCTTCACTTAAAACACTTTCTTCAGATTCGTCGACCAATATTAAAACACGAACATTTTTATTTTCATAACCTGTTTCCTGTTCGATTTTAATCCGACCATTTTCATCCGTTTTACTATGTAATTCTATTGCTTTCATGGAATTGATATCTTTAATTCATTACAATACAATCTAATAACTAATCACGAAAGTATTCATTGTTCAATTACAACTTACCAAAATTTGATTGTACTGCTTTTTACTTTTTCCAAAAATGATTCAATCACCGGGTAGCGAACATATACATCGGTATAGCCGGCATCGTTCATCACTTTTAGCAATATTTCCTTATGAACATCGGCAACTTTTCCTGTAAAAATGATCTTCTCACCCCCCTTCAAATCCAGCATTGAGAGTTGCTGTTCAATAAACTCTTTAAATGCCTCTTTTATTAAAAGATTAAGCTCTTCGGGCAGAGACTCTTTCAGTACTTCTCCGGCCAGGGATGCCAGTTCCCTGTTCGGCTTCTCAGCCTGATAAATACGCGCCACCATATCCCCGTAATTATCAGGTGATAATGTCTGACTCAGAAAATTGTCAGTTTCATTCGAAAATTGTTTTCTAAAATATCCCCGTAAAATTCTTCGGCCCAGGTCGGCTGCGCTCCCTTCATCTCCAATGGCAAATCCCAAAGCTGCAGATTTGTGAACCGGTTTACCTGATTCAACTTTTGCACAAATTGATCCGGTTCCAAGAACTGCAACCACTCCGTCGCCTTCACCGAAAAAAGCCCGGGCTGAGCCTTCCAGATCACTCTTCACTTCAATTTCATTTGCAGTGGGAAAGACCTTTCTCAGAAGTGCATGAATCTTTTCATCTGACGCCTGATTTCCAAGTCCGGTTCCATAAAAGTAGATACGGTTTGGCTGAACATTCGGCAGTTCCGATTTCAATTCATTTGCATCTGTAACTGGATCCAAAAAAGCCGGGTGTAGCCCTCCGGTACTGAAAAAATTATGGATCTCACCCTCTACATAGAGCCAATCCGTTTTTGTTGCTCCGCTATCTGCAATTAATATTTTCTGCATTGTGCGTTTAGCTATTTCAATCTACTTCTTTTGTATAAAGTCGATTACATCCAAAGCGGGCTTGGGATTCCCCATAATGTAGTAGTGAATTCCCGGTGCACCCTTTTCCATCAGCTCCAGAGACTGCTTTTGAGCCCACTCTACACCGATCTCTTCAACCCGATCCGGGTTTGCATCCACCTCCTTAGTCAGCTCATCCGGCAGGTTGAGATGAAAGTGACGAGGCAATGTTTTCAGATGATTGATTGTCCGCAGGATTTTCAAACCGGGTATAATCGGCACTTCTATCCCGTTGGCCCTGCATTTCTCAACAAAATTGAAATAGACACTGTTATCAAAAAACATCTGTGTTACAATATAGTGGGCACCGGCATCCACTTTCTCTTTGAGTCGTTGCACATCCCAATCTATGTTCGGTGCTTCAAAATGTTTTTCCGGATATCCCGCCACACCAATGCAAAAATCGGTCTGTTGCGCATTTACAATGTCTTCCAGGTACTCACCACGATTCATATCCTGAATCTGACGCACCAAATCTATGGCGTACTTGTTTGCAGTACCATTCGTATGCATGGGCACTTGTGAACCTGTATTATCGCCACGCACTGCCAGCACATTATGAATGCCAAGATAGTTAAGTTCAATCAGGGCATCTTCACTCTCCTCTTTTGTAAATCCTTCACATATCAGGTGCGGTACCGGGTCTATATCGTATCGATGAAGAATGGCTGCACACAAACCAATTGTTCCGGGCCTTTTTCTTCGAATAATGCGTTTCAGGGTCCCATCAGAAAGTTCTTCTACGTATGCCTCTGCAGCGTGATATGTTACATCGATGAAAGGAGGTTTTACTTTTTCAACAATTCTATCCAGAGAATCAAATATACTATTTACCCCTCCCCCTCTTCTGGGTGGAATAATTTCGAACGATATGAGCGGTTCAGTTGCTTTTTTGTAATGTTCTATAACTTTCATGAAATAATTTAGATCAAACCAGTTGCCATAATTACAATACTCAAACTTACGAAATCAATACATGCTTTTAAGCTTTAAAATGCAGATTTTTCAGCTTCGCAAGCTCAGCAGTTAATAAAGAAAAAACTCTATGTCACGTTCCGCTCATCCGCTCTTTTCCATTCTTAAAAACCGTATTCTCATTTTAGATGGGGCTATGGGAACCATGATTCAGGGATATAAACTCTCTGAAGAGGACTTTCGGGGAAGTAAATTTAAGAATGTTGATAATGAACTTAAGGGTAATAATGATCTCTTGAGCGTAACTCAGCCTGATATCATTCGGGATATTCACTCTCAATTTTTGGATGCCGGTGCCGACATCCTCGAAACGAATACGTTTAATGCGAACCCGATCTCACAGGAGGATTACCAGCTTCAGGATTTTTCGTATGAGATCAATTTGGCATCTGCAAAGGTTGCCCGAGAAGCCGCGGATGCATTCACACAAAAAAATCCCGACAAACCTCGTTTTGTAGCAGGAGCGGTAGGACCAACCAATAAAACCCTCTCCCTCTCCCCTGATGTGGAAAATCCCGGTTACCGTGCCATCACGTTCGATGCACTTGCTGATGCCTATGAAGAACAAATTCGCGGACTGATTGACGGCGGTGTGGATACAATCCTTATCGAAACGGTTTTTGATACACTTAACTGCAAGGCGGCTATCTACGCCGCTCATCGCCACATGCGTAAAATTGGAAGGCGACTTCCGATCATGATTTCAGGTACCATAGTGGATCAAAGCGGCCGAACTCTCTCCGGACAAACCACTGAGGCGTTCTGGACATCCGTTCAACATGCCAATCCACTATTGAGTATCGGGCTGAACTGCGCACTCGGCTCCAGCCAGATGAGGCCCTACATTCAGGAGCTGTCAAAACATGCGAGCTGTTTCACAAGTCTATATCCCAATGCCGGCCTTCCAAACGAGATGGGTGAATATGACGAGTCGCCCGGCTACATGGCACAACAGTTAAAAAATTATGCTGAAGAAGGATTGGTTAACATGGTGGGCGGTTGTTGCGGTACAACCCCCGATCATATTCGGGCCATCGCTGAAGAAGCTGCAAATCATAAACCGAGAAAAAAATCTAAACCCAAGCCCTATTTGCGACTTAGCGGTTTGGAACCGCTGGTGGTTAGACCGGATACCAATTTTGTAAATATCGGTGAGCGTACCAACGTCACAGGGTCAGCCAAGTTCAAGCGTCTCATCAAAAATGAAGAGTATGATGAAGCCCTGGCCGTTGCGCGAGATCAGGTTGAAGGCGGTGCGCAGATCATTGATGTAAACATGGATGAAGGTCTGCTCGACTCTGAACAAGTAATGACCGATTTTGTTAATCTGATGGCAGCAGAGCCCGACATTGCCCGGATTCCGTTTATGATCGACAGTTCAAAATGGAGTGTACTGAAAGCCGGACTTAAAACCACACAGGGAAAAAGTGTGGTAAACTCTATCAGCCTTAAAGAGGGCGAGGAGTCATTTAAAGAACAAGCCAAAGAAATTCTGGATTTCGGAGCCGCCGTGGTTGTCATGGCGTTTGATGAAGAGGGTCAAGCCGATTCGCTGGAGCGCCGTAAAGAGATCTGCAAACGTGCTTATGATATTCTGGTGGATGAAGTTGGTTTTGCTCCTCAGGACATCATACTCGATCCGAATATTTTAACTGTTGGTACGGGAATTGAGGAACACAACAACTATGCCGTCGATTTTATTGAAACTGTCAGATGGGTCAAACAGAATCTTCCGAAAGCGCAAACCAGTGGTGGGTTGAGCAATATCTCCTTCTCTTTTCGTGGAAATAACAGGGTTCGCGAAGCAATGCACTCTTCATTTCTCTATCACGCCATTCAAGCCGGACTCGACATGGCAATTGTCAATCCCACTCAGCTGGAAGTGTATGAAGAGATTGAGCCTGAGTTAAAAGAATTAGTTGAAGACGTACTGCTGAATCGCAGAAATGATGCAACCGAACGACTGATTGAATACGCCGACAGAATTAAAGATGAAGACGAGGAAACTGCTGAAGTTAAAAAGGATGAGTGGCGTAATGGCACCGTTGAAGAACGTATTCAACATGCGCTGGTGAAAGGAATTGTTGACTATATTGAAGCGGATGTTGAGGAAGCTCGTCAGCAATATGAACACCCCATCGAAGTCATTGAAGGCCCCATGATGGATGGTATGAATATCGTAGGTGATCTCTTTGGCGCCGGCAAGATGTTTTTGCCTCAGGTTGTAAAAAGCGCTCGGGTAATGAAGAAAGGAGTAGCCATATTAATTCCTTTTATCGAAGCAGAAAAAGAGAATTCACCCGATAGTAAACCAAAGGCCAAGGTGCTTTTGGCTACTGTAAAAGGTGATGTTCACGATATTGGGAAAAATATTGTGTCTGTTGTTTTAAGCTGCAACAATTACGATGTGATTGATCTTGGTGTAATGAATCCTGCCGACAAAATTCTGGCTGCAGCAAAAGAACACAAGGTAGATGTAATTGGCCTCAGCGGCTTGATTACCCCGTCACTCGACGAGATGGTACATGTTGCCAAAGAGATGAAGAAAGGTGGTTACATAACTCCACTGCTGATCGGCGGCGCCACCACTTCAAGAATGCATACAGCTGTAAAAATCGCTCCCAATTACGATGAACCCGTCATTCACGTTTTAGACGCTTCCCGTAGCGTAACTGTTGTAAACCGATTGGTATCAACTACATTGAAAGAAGGCTTTTTGAATGAGATCAAAAATGAATATGAAGATTTAAGAAAGCAGTATAGCAGCCGGAATAAAAGGAAAACGTATCTACCGATTGAAGAGGCAAGAGAAAACAGAACAAACGTCGATTGGAAGAAAGCCGATGTTACACCGCCTGTAAATCCAGGGATTACTGCATTCAAAAACTTTCCATTAGATAAACTCAGACGCTTCATCGACTGGGGACCATTTTTTATTGCATGGGAGATGAAAGGAAAATTTCCGGACATTTTACAGGATGAGCATGCCGGAGCACAAGCACGAAAACTGTTTGATGAAGCCAATCACCTGCTCGACAAAATTATTGACGAAAACCTATTTACAGCACACGGTGTAGTTGGACTTTTCCCCGCCAATTCTGTCGGTGATGATATTGAACTCTACAAAAACCAACAGCGAGATGATGTAATTGCTACGTTTCACACGCTTCGTCAGCAATCTAAAAAACGATCCGGTCAACCTAATAAAGCTTTGTCTGATTTTGTAGCACCTAAGGATTCTGGAAAAGCCGACTATTTAGGTGCATTTGCGGTCACTACCGGACACGGAGTTCGTGAGCTGGTCAAAAAATTCCAGGCCGATCATGATGATTATAATGCCATTTTAACCAAGGCATTAGCTGACCGCCTGGCTGAGGCGTTTGCGGAATTTCTGCATCAGGAGGTACGAAAAACGCTGTGGGGCTACGCACCGGCTGAAGACTTTGACAACGATGAACTGATCCGTGAAAAATACCGAGGAATTCGTCCGGCTCCCGGTTATCCGGCACAACCTGATCATACCGAGAAACGCACCATGTTTGATCTTCTGGCTGTTGAGGAGATTACCGGAATTTCATTAACCGAGCATCTGGCCATGTCGCCTGCATCGTCTGTAAGCGGACTCTATTTTGCCCATCCGGAGGCCAAATATTTCAATCTTGGAAATATTCAGCGCGATCAGGTAGAAGATTATGCCAAGCGGAAAGGTATGAGTGTGGAAGAGATCGAGCGATGGCTCGGGCCAAACCTGGCTTATGATAATTGAGCCAAGTTCCTCCACGACCATTAACTTAATATTGAGTGCAAATTAATCTAATCAGCTACAGTGTAGCTTGCTTTCTGGCTGTTGGCGAATTTAACCAATGACAACATGATCGGTACTTCGATTAGTACGCCAACCACCGTAACCAGAGCGGCACCGGATTGAATACCAAAAAGCATAATCGCCACAGCAACCGCCAGTTCGAAAAAGTTACTGGCACCAATCATGGAGCCGGGTGCGCAGGTTTGATAGTTTAATTTAAGCCATTTACCGCCGTACCATGCCACAAAGAAAATGAAATAGGTTTGAATGATAAGCGGAACGGCGATGAGTAAAATCACAACCGGCTCGTCTAAAATCCGATCTCCCTGATAAGCAAAAAGCAGAATTAACGTTAGCAAAAGAGCACTAATGGAAACCGGTTTAAATTTGGGCAAAAACTGATTGGTGTACCATTCCATTCCTTTCTTTCTCACCAGTATTTTGTGTGTGAGATAACCCGCAACCAATGGAATCACTACAAACGCTACAATGGATGTCACTAGGGTGTTGTATGGAATCGCGATATCTGTAATACCCAATAAAAATGCTACAATGGGAATAAAGAGGATCAGGATCAAGATATCGTTTACGGATACTTGTACCAGAGTGTAGGTTGGATCGCCATCAGATAGATACGACCACACAAAAACCATAGCCGTACAGGGGGCAGCTCCCAGTAAGATTGCTCCGGCTATATATTCCTGAGCCATGGATGGGTCAATCCACGCACCGTATATATGGTAAAAGAAAATCCAAGCAAAGAAGGCCATTGTAAACGGCTTAATCGCCCAGTTTATAATCACTGTCCAAACAACCCCTTTAGGAGCTTTACCAATATCTTTCAATGAGGCAAAATCTATCTGCAGCATCATCGGGTAGATCATCGCCCATATTAAAATAGCGATGGGAATATTTACATTATAGAGGTTGAAGTTGCTAAGTACCTCAATGGAATCACCCGAAACATATCCAAGGCCAATTCCAACAGCAATACAGAGTAAAACCCAGACGGTAAGGTATTTTTCAAAAAAGTCGATCGATTTATTCTCTTCAGTCACTATTCTTCTTTATAATTTCGATTAGATGATATTTTTTCAAAATCAGTTATAGCTCAGCCACATTTTTTCAAGCAATAACGTCCTTTTTCTGTTTTGATATGAGTGTTTGTAAAACATGATGCTCAGAAATCCATGGAATCGCATACAGTTTTTTTGCATGACTTTTATCGATTTCATCCAATAGAGGCACCTCTGCTGCTGCTCGCTGTTTGAGTAGTGGATCAGAAATATTTGTTGCAGACATACTCTGATTAGCTACCCACGCATAGGGCTCAATTCCTGACCTTCTCAAATCATCCTGAAGTTTTGCTGCTTCGGTAATTGGTGTGGTTTCCGGAAGGGATACGATAATCAGTTTTGCGTAATCGGAATCCTGCAAGAACATATACGGTGTTTTGAACTTATCCGCATCCATAGCAGTATTTCGCAGTACTTCGCGATGGTAGCTCCCGGTAGTATCGAGCAAGAGCAGAGTGTGTCCGGTCGGGGCTGTATCCACAACCACAAATTTCCGTTTCGCCTGGTGAATTGCTTTTGAAAACGCCTGAAATACGGCAACCTCTTCGGTACAGGGCGACTCCAAATCCTCCTTCAGCAGTTTCAGCTCCTCTTCCGTTTTGTTATTCCCTTTCTGCTTGAGAACTTTTTCGATGTATGCTTTTTTCTCGGAGTGAGGATCAATCCGATTAACCTCCAGATTTTCCGGCAACTTCATATCTCCAAGATGGTCCATCAAGTGGGCCGCCGGATCGGTTGTTGTGAGATGAACCGGATAACCTTTCTGAGCGAGCCGAAGCGCAATGGCTGCAGCAACGGTTGTTTTACCGACACCGCCTTTCCCCATGGTCATTACCAGTCCGTGATCCTTATCGTCGATGATATCCTCTACCATATCCTCAAGTCCAGGGAAGTCACTCTCATAATCTTCCGTCAAAATAGATCCGCTGTTATTTTTAATTTCGTCTTTATCGAGCGGCTCAAACACTTTTCGAAGCTTTTCAATCCCCAGCAGGTTGTAAGGTCGAAGCGGAAATGTAATTTGCTTCATCTCTTTAAGGCGATCCGGCATGTTCTCCAAAGTGTGATCTGCCATCTCCTTCATTTTCTGTGCAAATAGATCCGATACATCTACAGGTTCAAAATAGCCGTTAATCAACAGCAATTGATTTGCGAGCCCCATCTCCTTCAACTCCAGTCCTGATCGATCAGCTTCCCGAAGAGCGGATCCATCGGGCCGAGTGACCAGATATATAGTAGTCGCATCTTTGTCCTTCAAACGATCCACTACTTTCTGGTATCTCGCCTGACTGGTTTTCAGTGCCGATGATGGACCGATACAAGAGGCTCCATCAGGATTGGATTCAATAAATTCACTCCAGGCAGCCGGCAGTTCCAAAAGGCGCAATGTGTGTCCGGTTGGTGCCGTGTCAAAGACAATAACATCATACGGCTGATTTTCACCGTCTCCTGCAACGTATCGTGCAAATTCATCAAAAGCGGCGATTTCTGTCGTACAAGCTCCTGAAAGCTCTTCCCGTATCTTGTTAATCTCCTCTTCCGGCAGAATCCCCTCCATCGGTGATGTGACCCGCTTTCGATACTCCTCAGCCGAAAGCTCCGGGTCGATGTTTACCGCATGAAGATTCTCAACTCCATCAATGGGAGTGATCTTCTCGGTAACATTGGTTTCCAGCACTTCTTTCAAATTTGAGGCGGGATCCGTGCTGATCAGCAATACCGACTTTCCTTCATCGGCCAGTTTAACTGCTGTAGCGCTAGCAAGCGATGTTTTACCAACGCCCCCTTTTCCAGTAAAAAATATATAGGGTGTAATTTCAGGTAACATCTTGATGACTCTTTTTAAGTTTATAAAATCGTTGAATTTCCCCTCCTTTTTAAGGGGTGGTTTTTATTTTTATATACTGTCAGCACGCTTAAAACGGTTAAAGGGATAAGTTCTTCTTCCGAATTGGTTCGAGAGCAAATCCACGTTACTAAACACACCCCTGCCCGTTTCGCTAAATGCTCAACCGTCTGTCCCCTCTCGAGAGGGGATAATTTAATCAACCTGACAGCACCAACCGGATCTGTCAGCGTTGAGTTTATGCTTCAGTTACAAACCGAAACTGTCAGAATTTTCATTACGTGTTCAAAAATGAGCACTTTGTTACAGACACTCACAAGTCTGGATTTCATAGCATCCGTCAGACCGCTCCAAGCGGTCAGACGGGTATTAACAGCATCCGCTTCCGGGTGCACATCCATTAGACGGCACGCCAAGCAACTCGTTCGCCGTTTCAACAATTTCTGACAGCGGTACCTGACGCACATTCAAACCGGACTGCATCGCCTTGGCCATATCATCCTGAGAAATTCCTTCCTCTTTTCCCTTGGCAAACATCTCCCGTAAAATCGAATCACTTCCCGATGCTACGGCTGAACCGATTGCTACCAGAATATCTACCTTTTCGTTGTAGAGTGGTTTTACTATTTGATCCAGAGGCTCTTCTGAAACTGCTGAATCTTCCTTGGAACCGTTCAATTCGGCCCACTCCATCAAAGTGGATCGATCCGGATAACCGCCCTCTGATACCATTTCACCATTTACCAGGATAATTGGAAGTACGTCAGACCCCTCCTTTTGTAGCCGTGTTAATACCGGCACACACATCTTGAACTCCTCCGGTTCTTGTCCCAAATTATACCGCTTCAACTCAATACCTTGTGACTTTAGCCATTTCACATCATTTGCAAAATCTGCCAATTCATCATCCACGTCCGGTCCGCATACACCGGTGCTGCAGCACATGGCAGGGTCATAAACTTCAATTATTGTCTTAGTCTCGGTTTGATTACTCATTTGCTTCATTTTGTTCTTGTTGGTCATAATTTCTAAATTCATCGTAAACTTACGATTAATGATTTGCAGTTCCAATCATAATTTCAAAATCGATCTATTTTCTAGGCTCCCCATACTTCTTCGCCAGCGCAATTTGACCGGCATGATAAGCAGTATGCGTCGTAATTCTGCCAAGTGCTTCAGCTCGGGTCACTGTTCCAAATTCCGCCGTGGTAACCTCACCATCCCACTCTTCTATCTTCTGAATGGCTGAACCCAGTTCCTCTTCTGCTCTTTCAATAAGTTCCAGCAAAGGTTCCAGTTCCTTAAACTGTCCGCGGTCTTTGGCGATGGAACCAATGGTTTGTGCTTTTACATTTAAATCTTGCTCAAAAACATTTTTTGCGAATAGAAGCTCCACTTCCACAATATGACGCAGCAGCCAACCCACACTGTTAGATTCACTTTGAACCCTTTTTAGCAGATCTTCTTCCGAAATCTTGTCCAGCTGATTTGTCAAACGGGTTCGCCCCATTTTCCACATGTCGTAATAGTTTTGATCGGTCATCTTCAACTCCATTTTTGAATTCTTTCTGATCTCTCGTCAGCACAGATAATGTGAGCAGACAAGAATCTTTCAGCAAAACTTGTGTGTCGCTCCTACAGAGCTTTCCAATTTTAGTACAATTCCTTTTCCCAGGGTAAAAACCCTGGGCTATTTGTCCACCGCCCCGATGGAGCTTTTTAATGTCACTGATCTATCTGTCAGACCGCTTTTAGTGTTCTGACGGAGATTTTTAGCTTTGAACCCGGCACATCATATAAAACATCTCTGTTGCAATTTGCCGGCATCGATCATCGTAGGTCTCTTTTTCATGATCTGTTCCATCCGACTCTTTTGGATCGCGATAGGTCACCGGTTTCCGGTAGGTAGCACCCGGAACAAACGGACAGTTATCATCTGCATCCGAGCAGGTCATAATTGCGGCAAAGTTATTATCCGGATTCACTTCATCATCAAAGGTTTTTGAAAAACAGTACATAGGATCTGCATCCTCTGCAATTCTCACTTCATACCTCGGGTTCTTTCCGACCGGGCTATTGACATGAAACCCGGCTCGTTCTATAGCGGCTACGGCCCTGGGATTAAATGCCGTTGCTTCTGTTCCGCCTGAAAATGTCTTCACTCCTTCTACTCCGTAATGAGCAGCAGCCGTTTGAGTCCAGATCTGCGCCAGATGACTCCGCCGGCTATTGTGTGTGCAGATGAAGTTCAGCTTAACCGTTTCATTTTCATTTAACCCCTTGGTTATATAGTCCGCAACATCCTGCAATGTTTTTTTACGTTCTTTCGGGATGCTATCAAAATTCTGAGTCAGCTGAGAGATATAGTTTTTTAGTTTTGAGTACATAGTTAATGTTCTAATGTTGATTGATCAAAGGATTTAAAAAACAGTCTGAAGGATGCTTTTAAAACGCAAGCTCCATCGGAGCGAACTGTCTATAGCCCCGGGTTTCAACCCGGGGTAAACGAGGAAAAAAGAAATATCGCCGAAGCTGTGCATTCATTCGAAGAGCAACATATTCAGAGGCGATGTGGCTCATGGTTTTCAACCTGACAGCGTAACTGATTGCTTTCGGAGAACTTCTGGCCGTGTTGAAAAATGACATTAATCTAAACTGACGCTGTCAGGAATTTCACTTCGCTTCATACGCTGACAGGTCTTCTATATCTATTCGGGGTTAACAACAGGTTTGAATCAGCTCATCAGACAACTCCGATAGCAAACTTTTCAGCTCCTTCACACCATCGGGATTCAGACAGTAGCAGGTTCTTACACCTTCTACTTCTCCTTTAATTAAACCGGCGGTTTTCAATGCCTTTAAGTGCTGGGAAACGGTGGATTGGGCCAGCGGCAAAATTTCGGTAATATCTCCGCAAAAGCAGCTGTTTCTCTGGGCCAATATCTTGAGAATAGCAATCCGCGCCGGATGACCCAACGCTTTGGCTATAGCTGCAGACCGCTCAATTGCGGGATCGTCCAGTTTTATCGGGTTTGCTTGTATCATAATTTGATTGGTTTTAGTTAAAAGACCTGACCCACCCCTAGCCCCTCCCTATGTCGAAAAGCACTCCACATGGAGGGGAGCTCGTTTGTTGAGTCCGTTTTAATTTCTATAAACACATGCTAATCACTTAATAAAAAAATGACTCTCATCTACCTCTTCTCCGCATACACCGTTATACTGTATATACCTGTATCGGAGTTTCTGAATTCTTTTAGTTCTTCTTTTGTGAGATAATTCAGCAGCATTTCATCCGGGAGCTGAATCTCCTTCAGTTTCTGAATGGTGATATTTTCAAAACCGGTTTCCTTTACAATCTTTAAATACTCATCCTTGTCGATCGCTCCGGCCACGCAACCAGCATACATTTCCGCATCCTCTTTGATGGCATCCGGCAAATCTCCGGCAACAACAATATCTGAGATACTAAAATGTCCGCCGGGTTTCAGTATTCGATAGGTCTCTGCAAAAGCCCTCTCCTTATCCGGCACCAAATTCAAAACACAGTTACTCACTACTACATCGGCAATCTCATCATCGAGCGGCATCTCTTCGATATCGCCCAGTACAAAATCTACATTCATGTAGTTGAGTTTGATTGCATTCAGCGTAGATCGTTGAATCATCGCCTCGGTCATATCCAGACCAATTACCTTGCCTGACTCACCTACTACCTGTCGTGCAACAAATGCGTCATTTCCCGCGCCGGAGCCGAGATCCACAACCGTATCACCGGGCTTCATTTTGGCGAATTCGGTTGGCAGCCCGCAGCCTAGATTTAAATCCGCATCAGGATTGTACCCATCCAGGTTCGAATAGTCATCTGAAAAAATGGTGTAATCCACACTGCTATCTGTTGAGCAACAACCCGAAGGTCCACAACACCCGGCTTCTCCGTTCTGTTCACTGATTTTTGCATACTTCTCTTTAACTGACTGTTTGATCTTCTCGGGAGATTCTTTCCTTATTTTCATCGCTTTTCTGTTGAGAATTTTATAAATGATACGATAAATCATTTATTCTATCGTAATTTTACGATGAATATAAGACAGGTCAGATTGATTCCAAAATTAAATTTATTGATTGGCTCTCTAATTTATCAGTCTTTAATAGCCTCTAAGACTCCCTAAACCATTGAAGATCTTTAGGTTCAATACTCTCGAATCAACATCAACCCTCATGAATTTTCAATCCTCGGAAATCATTCCCGGATGGCTGCTGGAAAATTTTCAATCCAAATTCTGGAGCAATAGCAAGCAGGTGATCGAATACATCCGACTGTATTCCCTCATATTCTGCCCAAACGGTAGTATTGGCAAAGAAATAGATCTGAATTGGTAAACCCGTTTCGGTCGGCTCAAGCTGCCTGACCAGCATCGTCATATCCTGACGAGCATTTGGATTCTTCTTCAGGTATTCAATCACATAACGGCGGAATGTACCAATATTGGTGAGCCAGCGGCCATTAGTAAGTGTTGAGGTATAGCCTTTCAAATGCTTTTCGTTATACTCACCAATCTCCTTCATCTTTTCATCCATATATTTAGAAAGGAGATGAGATTTTTTCAGCGTTTGTATTTCATTGAATGTGAGAAAACGAACCGTCGAGATGTCAATTTTTAGTGATCGCATCACCCGGCGTCCGCCCGACTCCTGCATACCGCGCCAGTTCCGGAAACTGTGCTCCAGAAATTTATGAGTTGGAATAACAGTTATCGTTTTATCCCAGTTCTGAACCCGAACGGTGTTCAATGCAATGTCAATCACATCTCCGTCGGCTCCAAACTGAGGCATATCGATCCAGTCTCCCACCCGAATAAGATCATTGCTGGTTAACTGAACGCTGGCTACAAGTGATAGCAGAGTGTCCCTAAACAGCAAGAGAATGATCGCCATTACGGCACCAATACCGCTCAGAAAGTACCAGGGTGATTTGTCAGCCAGGCTTGAAATAATGAAAAATCCGGCCAAAACGTAGACGATCACTTTACCCAGTTGAATATAGCTTTTGATAGGGGTCAAATGTGCATCGGGCCGCAGAAGATAGAGCGAATGCATTGAAGAGAGAAAAGCATCAAAAACGCGGGCTCCCACTAAAATCATTAGTGCTGCGGTAACGCGCAAAATAAAACTTGTCAGATCTTCATTAAATTGCGGGACCAGTTCAAGACCGTTATAGATAATGACCAAAGGAATCATAAAAAGAGCTCGCTGTGGAAGCTTATGCCTTAGAATGATGTCGTACCACTCTGAATCTGTCTTTTCATCAAAACGAGTCAGCAGTCGGATAATCCATACCCGGATAAACAGATGAACTAGAGCTGAAATCAAAAAAATCAACGCCAATCCCACAGCAGCTTCCGCACTTTCCCCCCGCAAGTGTTCTGGCAGAATTTGAGTCAAATTTTTCAGGAGATCCGTCTGCATTAATAAATAGGAAATTGCCATTACTGCTCTTCTCAATCTAAATTTCGGTTAGGGAATATCGGGTAAAAGGTAATAAGAAGAACTGTACAGAAACAGAAGAAAAAGAGTGAATAACTATTTACCTCAGCAGTATTTCTTTAAACATTGCCTTAATCTTCAAAAGAACTATTTTATACTAACCTCATTTTAAACTTTTGAAAACAATCCGCTCATGCTTCAAAAAGCTACTTTGCTCAAATCCGGTCTTCTAATCTTTACCTTTCTGATTACCTCTGTCAGCACAATCTCTGCACAAAATCTTTACTACCCGCCTGCAGGGATTGGCGACAATTGGGAACAGAAATCCGCCTCGGAATTAGGATTTCAATCCTCCGAATTGGATGATGCCGTTCAGTTTGCTATCAACAATGAAAACAGTGTAGAGAATGATCTTCGAATTGCCATCCTGAAGGGATTTAGTCATGAACCATACCATCAACTTGCGGGGCCTGTCAGAGAGCGGGGCAATCCGGCTGGAATGGTGATTAAAGATGGATATATTGCTTCAAGCTGGGGTGATTTGAAACGGGTAGATATGACATTCAGCGTTACCAAAAGTTATCTCTCGGCCGTTGCCGGATTGGCCTGGGATGATGGTTTGATCCACAGCCCGGACGACCGACTCACAGAATATGTTTGGGATCGCACCTTTGATGGAGAGCATAATTCAAAGATTACCTGGGAGCATCTTCTCAATCAATCATCAGATTGGTACGGCACACTTTTCGGGATGGAAGACTGGAGTGACCGTCCACCTCGTGAGGGCGGCATTGACGACTGGCGTTACCGTGAACTGCATGAACCTGGCACGCACTACAAATACAATGATGTTCGGGTAAATCTTCTCGCCTACTCACTGCTAAAGGTTTGGCGAAATCCACTACCCCAAGTATTAAAACAGAGAATAATGGATCCAATCGGAGCTTCTTCAACCTGGCGCTGGTATGGATATGACAACTCTTTCGAAATGATCGACGGTGTGGAAATGCAGTCGGTCAGCGGTGGAGGACATAACGGCGGCGGACTCTTCATCAGCACCTATGATCACGCCCGCTTTGGACTCCTTTTTGCAAGAAACGGTGTATGGAAAGATCAGCAACTTATCTCCCGGGAGTGGATTGAAAAATCCGTCGCACCATCTCCTGCCAACTCGCAATACGGTTATCTCTGGTGGCTGCAGGATGACGAGAATAATTTCGAGGATGTG
The DNA here is from genome assembly GCF_002834295.1 of Rhodohalobacter barkolensis. NCBI lineage: Bacteria > Pseudomonadati > Balneolota > Balneolia > Balneolales > Balneolaceae > Rhodohalobacter > Rhodohalobacter barkolensis. The sequence goes on from NZ_PISP01000001.1 coordinate 1,541,754, forward strand.
CCGGATCATGTCTACTACGCAGCCGGTTTTGGGGGCAACTTCATTGTTGTGGATGATCAAAATGACATTGTTATTGTTTTGCGATGGATTGACAGTTCAAAACTCGGTGATTTTGTAGAGATGGTTTACCAGGCACTTGAATAACAATTAGCTTAATAGATTAATAAACCATTTTAGTTAATATTTGCATTTTTAAACCAATTTGGTTAATTATTAAATGACTTAACTAAATTGGTTCAATATGCAGAATTACATTGTTGTAATCGGGGATATCATCGAGTCCAAAGATTTGGAAGCTGATGACCGAAAAGAGACTCAGATCAAGCTGGAGGAACAATTCAAGAAGATGAATCGAGAGTCCGGACAACTTCTCTCTCCTTACACCATTACTCTTGGGGATGAGTTTCAAGCCGTGTATCGTTCTTCGGATCATCTGTTCAGAGATATCTGGACAATTATGGCCCAAATCCATCCGGTCCAGATACGAATTAACATCAGTGTGGGTGAAATAACCACCGAAATCAACAGAGAGCAGTCAATTGGTATGGACGGCCCCGTATTTCATGTGGCTAGAGACCAAATTGAAGAGATGAAAAAGGAAGATATTCTTCTCACTATTGCTACAGACAACAAACAGTTCGACCGGTTGGTGAACAGCAGTTTTCGAATTTTGTCGGCCAATCTTCGGGCATGGAACAGAAATCGCCTTATGATTCTCAAAAAGAGATATGAAGAGATCGACGTAAAACAGATTGCCGGGGAGTTAGAACTATCAGAAGTTGCCGTCTATAAAAATATCCGGGCCGGAACACTCGATGCCATACAAGATTTAACCGATTCCATAACAGAAATCGTAAATGAAATGGTGAACCCATGAACTACACGATCTTCTTTGCCGTCCTCAATCTGATTTTGATCTCCAGACTGCGCTTTACCTTACGTGATCGCCCTATAACAAAGATGTCCGATTTTGTTCGCCTGACTGCCATTCCGATGCTCATTCTCCCCTTTTTGAGTATTACTGCCGGCTCGATTATTCTGATCGTCTATCTACTGATGCGGCCATTCATCTTAAAAATGCTTGAGAATATTCAGGGAGATCTAAATAGAAACCGGATGATTGCTCTTGTGATAGATATTCTGGCAATCGGAGTTCTTTGCTCACCCTTGCTGTCGTTACAAGTAGCCGATTGGAGCATTGAATTTGCTTCACGACTTAACGAAGTTTTCAATCCATCGTCGGAAACAATAGTGAGCTTACAATGGCAAACTGTGCTGGCAATCCTTTTTGGCTTTTTAATGATCCTGAATGAAATTAATCTCCTCATCCGATACATACTGGAAAAGCTGCAACTGGCACCTCTGAGCAATCAACACAAAAAGAAGATCGATGAAAAGCAGTTCCGAACCGGCCGGGTGATAGGATTTCTGGAACGAATTTTTGTCTTTCTTTTTATTCTGATGGGACAGTACACAGCAATCGGTTTTGTATTGGCTGCAAAAGGAGTAGTTCGATATCCCGAGTTTGGAAACCGAAGCTTTGCCGAATATATTTTGATCGGTACTCTTCTCTCTTCACTGTTGGCTATGGGGATGGCGTTTTTCATCAAAATCTTTTTGATCCTGTAACTCCATCCTAACCATTATAACATCGTTTCATTTCAAAATTTGAAGAAATAAACAGCGAAAGAATCAATTATTTGTTCAAAGTGAAGGAAAATATTACAGCCGACTCAAATGTTTGGTGAATCGATCAACGAGATTGATTCAGTCAACTGCAAAACTGACTTTTAAAACCAAGTCACGTATAACAATCCTTGGTAAGAAATTTAATATAAAAAAAGGGAGGTCGGAATTTACTTCGGCGGGCTTATATTGAAGTAACATATGCTAAAATACGAGGATATCCACCTCTCAACCAAACATATTTATAGATGTATAGGTAATGTATGCTAATATTGAATAAAAGTATTCTTTAAATAATTGAAGGTGGTTTAAAAGTTGGATGATATCACCTTGAAGTTCAATCCTGAGTGTTCAAATAAAGCGAACATTATACTTTCCACAAATTGAAAAAACCTTCTCCATTTCCGGCGGCCCCGGTGGCAGTGATCCCAATTCCTCAAACATATGTTCCAGTCCGGCAGGGAAAATACTCAAATCAACTTTCGCAGGTTGATCTCCAACTACCCGCCAACTGTGTGGAATACCTCTTGGGGCAAACGCCGTATCACCCGCTTTCAAAACTGCTGTATCTTCACCAACTTTCACCTCCAGTTCGCCCTCAATCACACGAAATATTTCATCCTCATCTTCATGAATATGAGTTGGAATTTGTACACCCGGCTCATTATTCTCTTCAATAAGCGTGAACTGACCATTGGTCTCTTCTCCTGTCAGTTTAAAAGTCATCTTATCCCCCAAAACATTGATCTTTTTCCCTTCACTATTCCTTACAATTTTTGGCGAGGACATTTCAGTAATCACCGATTCTGTATTGATTCTTCCAAATGGTGCTATCACAAAGGTGCTCGTTCCAATTCCTGCTACTCTCAGAAATTCTGATCTTTTCATTGCTTCATCTGTCATTTAATTTTGAATTGAGTTTCAAATATGACTTTTGAAGGAAGATCATTCCATACAAAAAAGGTGGGAAATCATATATAAATGTCACATCTGACGAAAATCAGTCGGCGATGATCCAAATTCTCTTTTGAAAAAATTACTAAAGTGAAACGGTTCCGAAAACCCAAGTTCAAATGCAATTTCCTTAACATTTTTTGCTGAAAACTTCAGTTCTCTTCTAGCATGTATCATAATCTGTTCCACGATCAAAGACTTGGCTGTTACACCTAAAATCTCACGTACTGCCCGATTCAGATATTTTGGTGTGACATGCAACTGCTCTGCATACAGACTAACTCTGTGTATCGTCTTGTAGTTCTTGGCAATCAACTCTTTGTAATTAGCTACCAGTCGTACACCGTTTTGGCTACACTCTCCATTCAGACGGATATTGCAGCGACTGTCGCAGTAGACTAACAGTGTTTTAAACAGCGATGCTACTCCCTGCTCACGATTTGGAATAATTGATCCACTCAATTCATCAATCATCTCAGCAAGGTTATGAACCCTATCCCCAATTTTTGGGCTTAGAATTATTTTCGGTATCTTATCAAAGCCTGACAGAAGCTCTGCCTCTTTGATGCGAAGATTCTCTCTTACCCGATCCCGCATATATGATTTTGAAAACAACAAAATCCACCCTTCAAAATCGTCACCGGGTTCAACAGTAACAAAACGTGAAGGAGTTAAAAAACAGATTAAATTGGGGCATGCCTCAAACTCTTGATCATCAATTCGAATTCGTTTGAATCCATTTCGCATCCACAAAATCTGGTAGTACTCCCCGTTTGTATAATCCCTTTTCCCCAACTCAAAGGAGCGGATCACAATTTCATCCTGATTCCCCATAACACATTACGGCTTTTTGTTTTACAATTCCTCAAAGCAGTATGTCTCTCTTAAAAAAGAATGTAGCAAAAAAGTACATTCCGTGCAGTTGCCTCTTTTAACAGCCTTCCGTTACCAGGCAACAGACCCCAAATCGCAGTTCGTTATTCGTCAATCAACTCCTCGTCCCGCAGCTCCTTTCAGAATCCTCGTCTGTCGAAATCCGGTGCGCTTTTGCGGCGGTTCGCCCGACGAGTTTTTTCAGGTTACAAGCGGCAGGACGCAGGCTCCCATCTCCCTCCTCATCCCGGTCCACGGCGACGACAATCATGCAGCTCCGCTGCATAAAACGCCTTAACCCCAATTTGAATGGATTTAATCAAATTGAACGCTTAAGATGACCGCCTCTGATTTGTTTGATACTCCGAACCTACCCCTCTGATCGGCGGGGTATTTGGAATGGCCCATATTCCCCGGGTTTCGTTTCACTTCACCCGAGGCTAATTACATTCTGCCCCGCTGGGGCAGAGTAAAAATCCCCCTGTCGGCCTGTCGCGGCACACTTCACAAATCAAAATTCGATATTCGTTATTCATCATTCAATTCTTCTCGTCCCGGTGCTCCGCGACGGGGACAACAACCAGCAGCTCCGCTGCATATAGTTTCGAGCTCCTAAATCTGTTTAGACAAATTCAATTTGTGAGATGACCGCCTCTAATCTTTTCTATGCTCTGAACCAATCTCTCTGTTCGGCGAAATTTTGTGATAATCGCTGTATTCCCCGGGTTTCGTTTCACTTCACCCAAGGCTAATTACATTCTACCCCGTTGGGGCATTTTCGTTTCCCCGTCTGAATGCTGTAGTTGCCAGATGCAGGCTTCAAGCAACAGGCCCCATACAGTTCTGTGTTCGTTATTCGTAATTCAATTCTTCCGGGTCCCGGTGCTCTTTTCAGAATCCTCGTCTGTCGAATCCCAGCGCGCTTTTGCAGCGGTTCGCCTGACGAGTAGAACTCACCTCCTCGTCCCGGAGCTCCGCTCCGGCGGCGACAACCCAGCAGCTCTGCTGCCTTCAGGTTGCTGGCGGCAGGCATCATGTTGCAGGTGAAATCAAACCCGAGCAGTGTATTCCGTAAACCGAAACCAAAATTCCGACGCTGACAGGATCCTCCTTGCGTCGGTAGGCTGTCAGGTCTTGACTTACATCCTGGCAGACCGCTTACTGATGCTGAATGAACTGTTCTGCAACATTTCGGCGAGTCCGTCTCCGTCATCATCAAGATCAAGCGGATCAACCTCCAGATCAAAATGCCACTCCCCTCCGGTGAACAGCACGGTAAGAGTTCCACCCGTTGGTAAATCACTTCCACCCTCCAGCTCATTCAGATTGTAGGACCACTGATATACATCATCCGTTGACTCAGTTTCACTCGTTTGGTTAGCGTTCGGATCCACGCCTTCTTTCGACTCCATGGTCTCCAATTCACTGCCCACATTTCGTCCCGTGCGTGCACTGCGCTTGCTGATGCTGTAGGATGCTGTTTCAATGCCATCCAGCACTCCATCATCATCTGAATCCTCATCGATTGGATCGATCTCCAGATCAAAATGGATTCCGTCTCCATCACTATCCATATCTTCGTCACCGGATGGATTACGACCGGTTCTTGCGCTTCGCTTGCTGATACTAAATGATGCAGATTTCATGAAATCCGGGAAACCGTTGGAATCAACTTTACCTCTGCGAATATCTTTCTTATCGATTCCTCGTTCTGCTTGCGCACTCGAGCTCATCTCCTGTTGGGAGTTGGTTCCAATTTCCATACAGTAAGACCCCGGCTGAATAGTATATCGCTGAACATTTGCAGATTCCGGGTCATCGCTGTCTCCATCGTTAGCCTGTCCTTCATCGAGCGGATTTTCACCGGAATTTGAGTTACTGTTGTATAGAGGATTACCACCTGATGCCACCATACCTGTCTTTACAATCACGCCCGCCGGATTTGCCAACCGGGCCATTGTGAAATCTACTCCATCATCAATTCCGTCATCATCACTGTCCATGTCACCGTCACCAATATCCGCAGCGCGCGAGGACGGTTTGTTGGATCGGCTGGAGTTGTAATCCCGAGCCGGTGCGATCTGCGCCAGATCGCTCAGTCGATTCATTTTTACCAGCAGTTTCTCTTCCATTGCCAATGCTTCCCGGCAGACGTCGGTTTCACATTTCCCCAATGATTCAACATCCTCTTTCACAATGTTTAAAATCTCTTCAATATGCGTATCGAATTCAGAGGGGTTATTCTGGGCACTTCTAACTGCACTATCGCGGTGATCAGCATTTAGTCTCACCTGCCCGCATACACCTTCATCACATCGATCCAGAACCTGCTTGATGTTTTCAATATCGTCGCCTACAGAAGCGAGTCCCAGTTCTTTCGCCAGGTACAAGTTATGATCCGGCTGCGGGCACATATCTCCTTCACAAGAGTCTACACTTGCCCCGGAAGTATCACCCCAGCAATATACCTCACCACTTCCATCCATGAGACTGGCTCTGGAATTATCACCCCAGCAGTACACTTCACCATCTCCGTTCTCAAGACTTGCACTGGAAGCAACTCCCCACGAATACACTTTACCCTCGTCACCACCGGCACTGGTTTTTGGAGCTAATCCCCAACTATACAGTTTCCCATTTTCATCTTGCATGATGGCTTCAGGCTCCCCTCCCCAGGCATATACTTTTCCGTCACCATCTTGTGTAATCAGCACTACCTGTTGTCCGGCATCATCTCCCTGGTCATTGCCACCATCTGCAGCACTGGATGTAGGCTTGTTCGACCGGGCTGCATTGTAATCCTGCGCGGCGACAGCTCTGCCTGACTGAACCAGACTCATAAGAACATTCATGTGTTCCAGAAGCTGCACCTCTTTAGTTAAAACTTCTCTACACACATCCGACTCACACTTTTGGAGAGACGCCACATCCTCCGTCACGATGCTGTGAATATCTTCTATTCCTTGATCCTGTGATATTTGTCTCTGTCTCACTTGTCGATATTTATCTACTCTCCCATCCGCATTCTGTCGTACCTGAGTACAGACTTCATCCTCGCAGCGATCCAATACTTCAATAATCTCATCTATAAAACTGTCAACCGCGGTGAGTCCCTCACCTTTTATAATCACAACATCATCCAGAGCTGCTTCTGATCTCGGCTTATTGGATCGGCTGGAGTTATAATCCTTCGCACGACTACCATCGGGTGTACAACGGATATCACCATCATCGCAATCACCCCCGCCATCATTGGCAATACTTCCGCCGGGTTTATTGGACCGGCTGGAATTGTAATCCTGGCCGGGCGCAGCCGGTGCACTGGATCCGCCAAAGCTTATTTTAATTCCGGCATTGGCAAAAAAGTTCGTTTTTGGAGCCTTTTCGGTTCGCTGGACCAACGGAGCCTGCTCAAACTGTGAGTACATCTCAAAAACGTTATCCACCTGCATCACACGCGATAAGTCTCTTTCAGTGTAGGTAATTTCTCGATCTGACAGATGGTGCTGAATTCCCGTCTTGATATTAAAACTAAACCGATCACTAAACCCTGGCTTAAATTCAAACTGCATCTGTGGGCGGATTGCAGTTGTCCAACCGCCACTATCCTCACCCTCCATCTCGGCTAAAACAATGTCACTATCAATCCCGGAGCTCTCCAGCTCACCGGTTGTATCATTGAACCGGACTGATTGTGAAGGTGCTTCCTGATTGCTCATTGCCAAATCGAGACCCAGGTTCATACTTACAAAACGACTCAGGCTCTGTTCAAACCGAGGGCCGAAATTGATGTAAAACGCTTCCCACTGATTTTCACTCGCTTCGGATACCGTAAACTGCTCATATCCGGTTCTATATTGATCAGCACTGAAACCGGAATCAAACGAATAGATGCCGGCATTGAGCCCCACTCCCCATCTCCCCGGCATGTAACTTAATCCGAGTTCCGGCTGAAAGGCTGTATTTGTTGTGGAATTACCGATTAATCCTCCACCGGCATTCAACTCAATCGAAAACGGCCGGGATGATTGCTGTGCATGAGAAAGGTTTGTAATAAGACCTAATATTGAAATGAGGAAAATAGAAAAGGAAAGCTTTTGAAAAACAAATTTGTAACGATGATCCATAGACATGTTGTTTTTTAAGGGTAAACATCCAGCATCAAAACTGAACTGTAGGAATAAAACACAATAAGTCTATAAATACAATTATACCTACGTAATTAACCCTCTTGAAAATATTGACTCCCATTGAATTACCTTAATAAATAAGATGACCAACTATTTTTATGTGCAAAGTGTAAATGTTAGAATCATGTAATTGAGATGGGGTAATCCTGAAATCCAACTTACGGAGATAATTCACTGAGAATTGTTCTCAATTCGTTATTGTTTAATCGTTAAATCAACTTTTAGTGGTAACTCAATATGTATATAAAGCCTGTAGTAATAACCGATTTTACCAATTTAGCGAACCAAAAATGGGAAATTATAAATGATGATGTGATGGGAGGCCAATCCGAAAGTCAGTTTCAGATTAATAAAGATGGAAATGCTGTTTTTCTAGGGCACATCTCGCTAAAAAACAGTGGCGGATTTGCATCAGTTCGAAATCATGAGCCGTTAAATTTAAGTGGATTTAACACTATAAGATTGACAGTTAAGGGGGATGGCAACCAATACAGCTTCAGATTAAAACCCAATACAGAAAATCCGGCTGCTAATTTTTGGTACGAAGATAGATTTCAAACCAAGAATGGCGAGTGGATTGAAATAGAACTTGCATTAAAAGACTTTGAACCTACTTACAGGGGAAGAAAACCTCAAAATGCCGCGACGTTGGATGTGGAAAATATTGAACAGTTTGGTTTCTTGATCAGTGACAAACAAAAAGGGGAATTCCGGCTTGAAATCAATAAAATTGAAGCCTTACCGGATTCCCACTCTTAACCATTTTTAGTATAAATTAAATCTCACCGTTGCAAGCACTTGCCAGCGGTCTACATTTCTGGATGCATTTTCTGACTGAAAATTAAATGCAGGCGGTTCATCCGGAAGGGCTGAATAATCATATTCTGCATAATCGTAAACGGATGATACCTCATCCCATGCTTTATATTGACCTGCAAACTCAAATTGAACACCGGGTGAAATTGCAATTCCTGTTCCAAAAGAAAAGATACTGCGGTCATCGGTACCGTTTTCAAATTTACTTGGCAAATAGCTGTAACCGCCACGTAAAGTTAATCCATCATTAATCTGATATTGAACCCCTCCTCTAAGATTCCAAACCGATCTGAAGTTATTCTCGATAAACTCATTTTCTACAATTTCATCTTCAAAAAGGTTACCGTCATTGAAATCTACTCGGGTACCGGCGTAGTTTACATACTCAGCAGCAGTCGAGATTGTAATTCCATTCAGATCATTCAGTGAAAAACCGATCGAGGTTCTTGAGGGCATCTCTATATTGTAGACAAACTCACTGTTTAGCTCATCCTCAAAGACTACACTGTTGTCAAACGTGGTTTGAATATTCGCATCAAAGATCTCCTCAACTTCCATACGGGTTCCCATTGTATAACTTGCACCTATGTTGAGAATCTCGTTCAAGCGATATATTGCACCTGCTCGAAGTTTTAATCCTGTATAATTACTTCTGATTTGATCTTGAAGGAGGATATTATCAATATCACTATCTCCTGTACCATCATCATTCGTATCGATAAAATCACTATTGTAGTCATTAAAATTATCCACTTCCTGGAAGAGGCGATCATACTTGTAACGTCCGTTCAAAACCCCCAGACTTACTCCAACCATCAAATCTTCCTGAAATTCAGTCGCTGCAAAGAAACTGTACTCACCGCCATAACCACTTTCAAAAATTTCTCCCTGCTGTCGAATACCTAAATAGTCACCCCATTCAGGAAATCCGATTCTAAAGATCGACTCATCCCAATCTTCAAACTCATCACCGTAGTCGATAGCAAAAGTGTTAAAAGCGATGTCGGCATAAGTTGAACCGGGAGACTTAAATTGATCTGTAATGGAAGTCTGTTCATTGCGCCCCCTGAAGCCAAGAGCCCTGTTAAATACCGAATGTTGATTGTAGCCGGCCCCAACTACAAGACTTCCTTGCTGGGTAGGAAACGAGTAGACAAAACCTGCGCTCGACAAATTAAACTGATTGTCACTTAACGATTGCGAACTGTTTACAAATTGTGCTGATTCATCAACAGTGGTATAAGCCAGTCCAAACTGGCCAAAACTTTGATTGTACAGCGCTGCAGAAGCCGGGTTATCTAAAAAAGATCCGAAGCCGCCTGCATATGCCGTCCCCGGCATTACAATTGTGACAGGATCCATTGCAATCCCCTGATCGCTAAACATATTTGCCTGGTTACTGTACAGCAGAGAATTTAATGAATTTGTTGATTGCCCGATCGACGTATTTAATCCGGTTACAAGCAGTAAAACCCCTACTATCGTCAGTGATTTTATAATTTTTTGCATACTTCTCCTATAGATCTTGAATATCAAAATGAAGGTAAAAAAAGCCGAATGCAGAACATTCGGCTCTCAATCAATTATTTCTATTGTTTGAAGATGATGAAGATCGACTTCTTGATGATGACCCACTGCTGCTGGATCGATTACTTGATGATCGTTTAACAGCTGAACGATTTGAACTGCTGCTTCTGGTACGATTTACACTTGAAGAGGATGACCTACGTGTATTCGTTACTCTTTCAACAGCTGCATTTCCTAATGCCTTACCCACAGATTTGAAGAAACTTGATGAACGGCTTTGTCTGTTACTTGTATTACCAAAACGATTTGATCTATCCGTAATTCTATTCCGAACAGTGATGCTTTCAGCTCTGCGCTCTACAGCGGATCGATTTACAGATCGATTAACAGTAACAGGTCTGCGACTTACTGCCGAGTTTTTACCAACGTTTACTCTGTCACTTTTTGACAATGGAGCTACACTCACGGAAGTTCGGCTTGAGTTTGAACCGGATCTTACTGCAGCTGACCGCTGATCATTGTTATTTGATCGGTTTCTGTTCGCACTTGATCCGGACGACCGACTGGATGAATTACTCCTGTTAACGGTTCCACTGCTTCTGTTGTTTGATGAACTGCGTCGATTAACAGATCCACTGCTTCGATTGTTCGAAGATGATCTGTTTCGATTGACAGAACCGCTGCTGTTATTGTTTGAACGCGTACGGTTAACTGTTCCGGATGACCGATTTGTATTTGTACGTGACCGGTTTACTGTACTTCTGCTGTTCGATCTCGACGTGGCTCTTGATCGAATGGAGCTGGCAGATCGAGTCCTGTTCACAGTACTTCTGCTTCTGTTTACTTGAGAAGATCTTGCATTACTTCGTATTGCACTTCTGCTATTTTGAACTGAAGCTGATCTATTGCGAACAACATTGCCTCTGCTTGCTAAACCGGTACTTCTCGGTCCGTAATCTCGTCTTACTGTTCGTGTGTTATAAACAACAATGGGTCGTCCATAATAACCGCTGCCTCCCCAATATCCGCTATAATAGCCACCATAGTAGGAACTAGGGCTGTAAAAAAATCTATACGGATCATAGTAAGCCCAACCAAAACCTACACTGAAATGAGGGCGATAAAAACTGAAGGCAAAGTAGCTATGACCATAATAAGCCGGACCGTAGTATCTGTAATAGGAAGGTGAATACCAGGAACTGAAGTGGTATGGATAGTAACTGTAATGATGATAAGAGCTGTAAGATCTGCGGACATAATTATTATGGGCCAGATCTATTCCGTAATTCAAATACCACTCTTTAGCTTCATAATCTTTGAAGTAGTACTCCTCGGCATCATCCCAGCCATCTTCGTAGCCAACTACATAATCTTCTTCGTTGACAATCTGTCCCGCTCTCTGTTCAACTGGCGCACGACGATCCGGTTCAGCCTGTGCAGATGCAGAATGGTATCCACGATCTGATTCAACCGTTTTAACTTGTGTATAGCAACCGGATAAAAATAGTCCTGATGCGATTAAAATTGCGATATTTCGTATTAGTGTTTTCATAACAGTCTCCAGCTAATTGTCAGTTCCCTACCTTCAACAGTTAAAATACACATCTGGTTTCAAACATTGTATCACATGTCCATGTGAGTATATGCAAATGTTGAATTTTAGTGAATTAACGTGTAAAGATTATAGTACTTGGTTTACATCAGTTCAAAATTTGTCGAAAATTTGTTTAAAGAATGATAATCAATGTTTTTTGAATTCAGAATAACGAAAATACAGGTTAACCACTCACACACTTCTTACTTACAGCGTAAAACTCATAACTAAATCTCACCTCGCAGCGACTTGGCAATAACCTCTGCTTTGGAGTTGACATGCAGTTTTTTATAAATATTTCGGATGTGCGCACGAACCGTATCAATTGAGATATCGAAACGATCTGCAATCATTTTGTAACTGAGACCATCCACCAATCCGTTTACAATATCCTGCTCTCGGGGTGTTAAATCACTTTCGGGTTTCTTTTTGGTAACCGGTTTATTGAAATACTGAATAACTTTCCGCGCAATTTGAGGTGACATAGGGGCCCCACCCTTTGCCAAATCCTCTACAGCCTCTTTAATTTCAGGAAGTGACGTGTGCTTCAATAAGTAACCTGAAGCTCCGGCTTTCAGCGAATCGAATATCTTATGAGAATCGTGATAAACCGTCAACATAATGATATCAATTTCAGGGTAGTCCTGTTTAATAATTCCAATTCCTTCGATCCCGGTCATGCCTGGCAGCTGAATATCCATTAGAAGAATATCAGGATGTTCTTTTTTCTTTAAATAATCGAGCATTTCCTCTACTGAATCTACGGCGACGCCACAACTGATTCCTTCCTGCATATCCAGATAGCGCTGGATCAAATTCCTGATCTTTTTGTTGTCTTCAACTATTCCAACTTTAATCATAATGCCTCCTCCTTCTCATTCTTATTCTACCTTTCCCATCACATGAATGGAAAAACCTTTTTCCGAGTCGATCTCTACATCTGCTCCAATCCGAGTGGCTCTCATCTGGATATTATTCAATCCCTGACCGGTTTTACGATTTATATCTGCACCTGTTCCATTATCGTGAACTAACAACTCAAAATCCCTTCCATTAAAAGAGAACCTGATATCTGCACGTGTTGCATTTGAGTGCTTCACAATATTGTTGACAGCTTCCTTAAATATGAGATAGATGTTCTCTTTGATCTGAACCGGAAGTTTTTCATCCATATCCAGTTCCTCAAAATGGTACAGCACTTCAAATTTACCATTATTAAACATTTGATTAACGTAATCCTGCATCCGATCTGTTAAATCTCCGGCAGTATCATTACGGGCATCAATAGACCATACTATATCATCAAGACTTGTTACAATTTTTCGGCTCTGTTCGCCCATCTGCTTTAGGGTGCTTCGCATTTCTTCACTGATTTTAAATGCCTGAAGAAAATCTGATTGAAGAGCAAGTTCGGTCAGGGACGAGCCTACATCATCGTGCAAATCACTGGCAATTTGTACACGCATCTTTTCAATATCAACTTGTTTTCGAACACGATAGTAGCGGATAATAAACATTACAAACCCGATAAATAGGGTAAGCATCGACAGAATGAACCACCATTGAAAGTAGAACGGCGGTAAGATTGTAAAATAAAACTGTGCAGTTTTTTCACCACCGGCACCGTCGGCATTAAATGCCCGCACCTGAAAACGATATTCACCTGAAGGTAATGAAGGATATCGAACAAGGTTTTCCCTTCCTATTTGCCACTCCTGATCATAACCGCGAAGTCGATATTCATAAATGACTTGCTCCGGTGCATCATAGGTTAAACCGGAAAACGAAGCCTGTAAAAAATTATGGTCATGAGTAAAGGTATACTCCCGATTCGGGTCTACTGAATTCCCACTAATCAAAATCTCCTCAAATTCGAGTCCAGGAGCTAAATTATTCTCTCTAATTAAATCTGTATCAAAACGGCTAAGCCCTTCTACAGTTCCAAGCCAAAGTGCTCCATCAGAAGCCAGGAAAGATCCCCCGGCGTTTAATTCATTGGCAATTAAACCTTGATTTGTAGTAAAGTAGCGATACGAAAATATTCTGTCCAGTTCTGTTTGTGCTGCGTAAAAATCATCTTTCCTGAAAAGGATCATCCCTCTGTTTGTACCAAACCAATAACGCCCTGCAGCATCCTGAATGGCAAAATAGAATATCGTATCAATCTGTCTTGACCGGACCAAGCGTTCAACCTGTCCATCTGTGTACCTAGCCGGGCCGTTAAAAGTAGAAAACCATTTATCGCCTTCATGGTCAATATAAATGTGAATCACACCATTGCTGGGTAAATCATCTGCAATTGTGATGAATTCGAAGTTTTCTCCATCGTACTTTGCAACACCCCCATATGTAGCAAACCAATAGATCCCCTCATCATCTTTTTTGATGTCCATTACCGTATTATTCGGAAATATATTGGAGGTATTAAAGTGATCGTACCCATCCTCCCTCAGGTGGTAAAGTCCGTCGTTATAGGTTGCAATCCAAAGATGCCCGCTACTGTCATCCCGATGTATTTTTCTGACAGATCTAAAATTAATTCCAAAAGCCTCAAAAGTCTCAAATCGTCCGTCATCATAAATACTGATCCCATTGCTCGTGCCTATCCAAATGCGTCCGTCTGTATCCTTATAAAAAGTATAGACCTTATTATCCACTAACCCGTCAGATTCATCCATCACAGTTAACTCATCCCCATCGTACACTGCTATGCCGCCTCCATAAGTTGCAATCCAAATGTTGCTCTCTTCGTCTTCAATAAATCCTGTAACAACATTGTTTGGGAGTCCCGTATCGATATTAAAACTCTGGAATAGCGGTCCCGAGTAGTATGAAATGCCCGATCCCAATGTACCGATCCACAAACTGCCTTCCCGATCAATCATTGTAGAACGAATAATAGTTACAGGTAAACCTTGCTCGCGGGTATAATTGGTAAATTGACTGCCATCAAACCTGGCAAGTCCCCCCTCTGTTCCCACCCAAATTGTACTGTAGTTCAAAACTGCAATGGTAGTTATCTGGAGATTATTCAAATCCTCTTCACTCCCAAAAAGCCTGAATGATTCGTGGTCATAGCGAATTAAACCCTCCGTTGAACCAATCCAAACCCGGTTGTATCTATCGACTGTAATGGCTAAAAATTCGTCTGCCATTAATCCATCCTGCTCCGAAAATTGGTGTGACTGATCTCCCTCCAATCGTAACAATCCTTCTCTTGAAGCTACCCAAATGGCATCATCCTCAGTTTGTCCAATCGCTTCCACATTTACAATGGAAGGAAATTTATCTTCTGATACGTGCTGGAGTGTCCGATTTTGATTCAGTTTCCACAATCCGGAAGTGGAGGTACCAATCCACACATTTCCCTGGCGATCTTCAAACATATCCTGTATTGGAATACCGCTTAATTCTGCAAGATATGACGGTGTAACCAGGGAGTCATTTTCCAAAATGGATATTCCCGATTCCGTACCAACCCATATTTTCTTATCAGAATGCTCCAGGAGTGAATGCACCCGGTTGTTGGATAGGCCGTTATCCTCATAATATTGACGAAATCCTTGTCCATCAAAACGGTTGAGCCCGTAACCTGTAGCCACCCAAATATACCCTTTAGAATCCTGCAGCAAGTCGTGTCCGCCGGATTCACTCAACCCGCTTTCAATAGAATAGGAACGAAATGGCAGAAGCTGGGCCGACAGCATATCCAACCCTAAAAGAGTGATAAGTATCGTAAATGTAAAAGTTAGCCGTAGATTCATCTTGGAAAGCTAACAACTTATCATTTACCTGCAAATCACATATTCATGTGAATAGCTCTTAAAACAGAAAAAGCCCCGAATCCGGAGCTTTTCTGATCTAAATTTTCTTTTAAAAGAGAATTGATTATCCGAGATATGCCCTTAACGCAGCACTTCGGTTATGATGACGCAGTTTACGCAGCGCTTTCTCTTTAATTTGGCGCACACGTTCCCGCGTCAGGTCAAATCGCTCACCTATCTCTTCGAGAGTTAATGAGTGTTCACGACCAATACCGAAATAGAGACGAATAACTTCTGCCTCACGCTTCGTCAGTTTTGAAAGTGCCCGTTCAATTTCAACCTTCAGGGATTCACCCATCAGATCGTTATCGGGATTTGGAATTTCTTCGTTCTCAAGTACATCCAACAGACGGTTGTCTTCACCCTGAGCAAACGGTGCGTCCATTGAAAGATGGCGACCTGAAATTTTCAGGGTATCAGCCACTTCAGAAACAGTCATTTCCAGGCTTTCAGCAAGTTCTGCAGCAGAAGGTACTCGTTCGTACTCCTGTTCCAGCTTTGATAATTCTTTACCAATTTTGTTTAATGCACCAACACGGTTCAGTGGCAATCGAACGATACGACTCTGCTCGGCAAGTGCCTGAAGAATAGATTGTCGAATCCACCATACAGCATAGGAGATAAATTTAAAACCACGGGTTTCATCAAAACGCTTTGCAGCCTTAATCAAACCGAGGTTACCTTCGTTAATCAAATCTCCGAGTGATAATCCTTGATTCTGATACTGTTTTGCAACGGAAACAACAAAACGTAGGTTGGCTTTGGTAAGCTCTTCGAGTGCTCTCTGTGATCCTTTTTGAATCTCTTTGGCCAAACGAACTTCATCGTCGGGGGTAATGAGCTTCTCTTTTCCTATTTCGTGTAAGTATCGATCTAAAGATTCAGATTCGCGGGTAGAAATTCCTGAACTTTTTGCCACGTTATAAATAGATTTCTTTAAAGTTGTGCTTGCGCCTGTATGATCTGATAATGCAACGAGCAGCGATGAATAATGTTGTTAATCACCCTAAACTCGAACTGCTTAAGATACAAACAAAATGTATTCTTTTGAAATTCGATTTACAGGTTTAAGCAAATGAATTGACTATAAAACCCCATTCAGAAAAGAAGTTCCCGGCAGCGGATTTTCAATTTCAAAAAAATCCAGTACAGAAGCTGAAACATCCGAAAAAGTTTCTCTGATACCTAAATCCTTACCCGGCTTTTTTGATCCGGCTACAGCTATCAATGGGACAAATTCACGGGTATGATCAGTACTGTAATCGGTGGGGTCATTTCCATGATCTCCCAAAAATATCAGTACATCTCCTTCTTCAAGTTTTTGAATCATCGCCGGTACAGCACGATCTATCTCCTCAAGCGCCGACGCAAATCCATCCGGATCCTGTCGATGTCCATATTTTTGATCGGTATCGATTAAATTCACAAATACAAAACTGTTCTCAATTTTGGCACTCATCAGGCTGAGTGTTTGAGATATTCCTTCCGCATTACTCTTTGTGCGTCGGTATTGATCAAATCCCTCTTCAGCAAACAAATCAACAATTTTGCCAATAGAATAGGTTTTGACACCTTTTTCTTGCAATAACGAAAGTAAATTGGGTTTTGGCGGATTCAGAGAGTAATCGTGTCGGTCATCCGATAAGCGTTCAAAGTTTCCCACTTCACCATGAAATGGCCGCGCAATCACACGCCCTACCCCATGCTCTCCAACCATTACTTCCTGTCTGGCAAATTCACACCAACTGTAAAGTTTATCCAATGGAGTTACATCTACATGACAAGCTACTTGAAACACACTGTCTGCAGAAGTATATACGATAGGCTTCCCGGTTTTCATGTGCTCTTCACCGTAATCCCGGATTACATCTGTTCCCGAATATGGAAGATTAGCAAGAACTCCGTCGGTTCCTGTATTTTCACAGAATTTTTGAATCACTTCCTCCGGAAATCCTTCCGGGTATGTTGGAAAAGGCTGGTCTAAATGAATTCCGGCAATCTCCCAATGTCCTGTCGTAGAATCTTTCCCGGCAGATAACTCTCTCATTTTCCCATAACTTCCCAATGGCTCACTGTATTCATCGACAGAAGAGAGCGGTTCGATATTTCCCAACCCAAGGCGCTCCAAGTTTGGCAATTTTGCACCTGTATGTTTTAAAACATGAGCCAGAGTGTTGGTCCCTTCATCTCCATATTGAGCAGCATCTTCCTGAGCACCAATACCAAGGCCATCAATAACTACAGCGAAAAATCGTGGCATTCTTTATCGTCTATTTTTTTAAAAATTACTCGCTGAACGAGTTTCTCTTTCCTGCATTGTGTCCGACAACGCTTTTTTTGCCTTTCTGATCTGTTCAAAAACATCCCCACCGTCCGGTTCCACCTCAATCATTCCATAGGTTAATGAAAGATCGATCTTCTGACCGCCCAGTAGTTCCACGGGCTTTTCAAGTTTTGAATCAACGGCAGATATCCATTTTGCACATGTTTGTTCATCCTTGCCGGTAATAATTGCAGAAAAAATATAGTCTGAATTAAAACCAATAAATCCTGTAGACCCGCAACGCCCCGGATTTAAAATATTGACTATAGAACGCTGCAGACGTTTTAAATCTTCAAGTCTGAAACGGGATCGCAGCTCAGGCAGATTATCAATCGTAACAAATCCAAACCAGGTTTTCTCATCCGTTTTCCCCGCTCGTTTAATTTGAGTAGCCAATGTCTGCTCCCAAACCTCCGGGATAAAACTGCCGTACTCACTGGTTAAAATATCTTTGTCTACATCTACCTTGCCTTGATTAATCTGGATGGACAAAGACGCCGTCCGAACCAGGTTCTTCAACTTATGTTTTGTTGAATCTTTGAATGTAAGTGGGTTCTTATCGTATGCAATTACAACAGCATGACGACGGTCTTGAATCATAATTGGGATTGCGTACGTTACCCCATCGGTTCCGTTCTCTCTGCTTGAAATTCGTTTCGGATTTTGATTGAAGTGAATCGAAAAAACATCTCTGCCTTTTTGAAGTGCATCATAAGCAACACTTTTTTCTTCCATCAACAGACCAAGCGCAGGGAAATCTGGAGATTGAACGGATCTGAAGATACTGCACCAGCTGTCCATTCCCCGGGCAACGACAGTAACTCCTCCGGATCTGAGCAGTTTTTGCATCTCTGAAACCATCACTTCAAAAATCTCAGCTTTATGCATTTTTGGAGTGATTTTCTCTAATGCCTCATCGTATCTGGTCCACTCTTTTTCGTTTTCGTAAAGATCTGTAAGCTCCAGGTAGGTATTCAGCAAGTTAACCAGCGCATTTCTGTAAGAAGAAAGTACATCTTCATAGTCAGTCAGATTGATCTGGAACTCCGTCTCAATGACAGTTACGGCAACCGTTTCCCGGTTATTGATAAATGGGACGAGTGTTAAAAAACGAACCGGCACATGATCGTGGTAATGTGACAGATCGGGTACAGAAACTTCCTCTTCCACCTTGAGCTGAATAATCTGATCAATCTCTTTAAAATCATCGAGGAAATACTCATCAAAATCGACCCTGTCTTTAAACATCACATTGGGCAGAATGGTGGAGCTTGTTTCCAGTACAAACTGCTTGCGTGTCCGGTTCACCCAATACATATACACCGTATCAGCTTCAGTCGATTTACGCAGCAACTGCATGATGTCTTCAACGGCGTGCTTAAATTCGAAAAGTGCTTTTTCTTCTCGCTTATTATCCATTAAAATATGTTGTTTTATAGGGTATCTGCCAGTTCTTCTGCCTGCTCAACCATAGATTCAAACAGATCTAATCCGCGGTTCCAAAAATCGGCGCTTTTAATATCGATATCCATTTTACTCACAATATTGTGAGGCCAATCTGAACCTCCAGCTTCCAGGAGATCAATATATCGATCTGCAAATCCATTTTTTTGGTTTTTATAAGCGTCATATAACGCCAGCACCAATAACTCCCCAAATGCGTAAGCATAGACATAGCCCGGCGTATGTAAAAAGTGAGGAATATAACACCACCACAATTTGTATTCGTCTGTGATTGTTACCGAATCCCCATAAAGATCTTTCTGTGTTTCCAGCCAGTGGTTTGAAAATTCTTCTGTTGTAAGTTCACCCTTTTCACGACGTGTGGTGTGAATTTTGTCCTCAAATCTATTCATCGAAACCTGCCTGAAAACCGTTGCAATGGTATCATCGATTTTACTGATTAACAGTGCCAGCTTCTCTTTTGGATCATCAATACTCTCCATCAACTTATTGAAAACCAGCATTTCTCCAAAAACGGATGCCGTTTCTGCTGTAGTCAATGGTGTTGAGGACTGTAATTCTCCCTGTTTTCTTGAAAGATATTGATGCACTCCATGACCCAGCTCATGCGCAAGGGTTTGCACATCCCGTAACTGGCCATCAAAATTCATAAAAACATAAGGGTGTACGTTGGTAACCGTACTCGCCGAATATGCACCTCCTCTTTTACCGGGCCTGATCGCCGCATCAATCCATTTCTTATCAAAAAATTCTGATGCAATCGATTTCATTTGAGGATGGAAATCGCCATACGCTTCCAATACCATCGATTTAGCCTGATCCCATTTTACAGTCTCACGATTTTTTGCAATCGGAGCATATCGATCGTAGTCGAACATTTCATCAACTCCAAGCAGATTCCGCTTTAGCTTGTAATAGCGCTGAACCAGTTCATACCGGCCGGTAACCGCAGATATCAGCGCATCTACCGTTTCGTTATCTGTTTGATTGGAGAGGTTTCTGGATGAGATCCAGCTCTCATATCCACGAAGTTTATCATTGGTGTGCTTATCCGCCAGAAGTGTGTTAAAAATAAATGTAAGTGATCGGGATAGCTGTGTAAAGGTTTTTGTAAGAGACTCGTGTGCTCTTTTTCTCAGTTCCCGATCCGGATTATGAAGTTTACTTAAAACCTGCTGTTCCGTCATCTCCTCACCGTCAAGCTCAAAGCGTGCTGCTCCAAGAGTCTCATCAAAATATCGGTTCCAGGCAGAACGACCCGTTACAGATTTCGCACTCATCACCTGTTCTGCATCTTCAGATAGCGTGTGATCTTTGTACATCCTTGAAACGCAAAGATAATGTTTCCAGGAAGCCAGCTCTTTAGAGTTGATCAATTCCTGGGCTCTCTCATCCTCAACTTTCATCCACTCCACGTCAAAGAAAACCAACTTCTGACTCAGCTCAGACCCCAATTCATTGGCTTCCTGCAGTAATTTCCCAAGTTTGGCATCTTCTGTGTTGGTAGACCAGATCAAATGTGCGTAGGATCCAATTTTACCTGCGCGCTGAATCAATTTTTCGTACGCTCTCAGTGCATCGGCAAATTCTGCCGCCGAAAGCATCTCAATCTTGCTGTGGTATTTATCTGAAAAATCATCCGCTTCTTTGAGAAGCTGTTTTTTATCTTCCGCCAGCTTAGGGTCTTCCGGCGAGTTGTAAAGATCCGAAAGATCCCATGCTACATTCTCTGCCCCTGTTTCTGTTTTATTTTTACTGCTCATAGATCAAGCCAATTATTAAAAATTCGGTATTTATTTTTGCATGAATATAACGAATGAAATGCCTTTGATGAACTAGGATTTAAGATCTGGTTCTCGTCATAAAAGTAACCGATATTCATCGTATTTTAATAGTTAAATGGTTAATTTAGACACTTATGAGCTTTTTAAGCTTAAGGCGTCTTAAAATGATTACATCCGTTTTTGTAAGTCGATTTTATTTCTCGAATTTAAAGACGAGTAAGCGTTTAAATTATTACAACAAAGAAGAGATTGTGAGTTAACAATCTGCCATACATTTTAAAAACCCAATTAAAGACCAATTTGCTGTTTTGAAATCACTTGAATCTGTATTTGGACCCAACTCAGCTCTGGTAGAAGAGCTATACGAACAATATCAGTCTAACCCTGACTCTGTTCCCAATCACTGGCGTAAGTACTTCGACCAGATTGACGGCAATGAAATTCCAGCACCTGAGCAGACTACAAAGAAACCTGCACCATCAGAGAGAAAGAAAGAGACCGAAACTAAAAAAGAGCCATCCAAGCCTAAACCTTCCAAGCCTAAAAAAGAGACTCAGGAACCAACCATTCCGGAAGGCGCTGAATTGGAGAAGATCAAAGGGGTTGCCTCCAAGATTGTTGAAAACATGGATGAAAGTGTTGAGGTGCCCACAGCTACCTCATTGCGTGTTCTTCCGGTTAAGATGCTTACCGAAGATCGCTCTATTGTAAATACTCATCTGCTGAAACGAGGTGAACCGAAAGCCTCTTTTACGCATTTTATCGCTTGGGCTGTAATCCGTGCACTCAAGGATTTCCCGAGCATTAACGCCTACTACGCTCAAAAAGATGGAGCTCACTATCGAGTGAATCCGGGTCAGATTAATCTGGGAATTGCCGTTGACCTGGAAAGCAGAGACGGATCCAGAAATCTGGTTGTTCCGAATATTAAGGGCGTTGACAAGATGAACTTTAAAGAGTTCCTGTATGCCTACGCAGAAATAATTGATAAGGCCAGAAACGGCAACCTTGAAGTTTCAGATTTCCAAAACACTACAATCAGTGTTACCAACCCGGGTACCATCGGCACAGTATCTTCAGTTCCACGACTTATGAAAGGTCAAGGTGCCATTATTGCTACCGGTGCCATTAATTACCCCGCCGAATTCCAGTCGATGGCGCAAGATGTGCTCAATCAACTGGGTGTGAGTAAAGTAATGACGGTGACTTGCACGTATGATCACAGAATCATCCAGGGTGCGGAATCCGGTATGTTTTTGCAGAAAGTTCATCAGCTGCTAAACGGTGAAGAAGATTTTTATGATACCATTTTCCGTGACCTTGAAATACCGTATCAGCCTTTACCGTACGGAGAAGATAAATATGAAGGTCAGCTGAGCGGAAAGGCCAATACATTAGAACAAGACCGACGAGCTATTGCGGTATGGAGACTCATCAACATGTATCGCATGCGCGGCCATGTACTTGCCGATCTCGATCCGCTTGGTTCAGGACCGGGTCAAAGCCCGGAGCTCGATCTCGAGTATTACGGCCTCACTCTTTGGGACCTGGACCGGGAGTTTTTCTGTGATGGACTGGGAGGCAAGAAAACTGCCAAACTCAGAGACATTATTCAGCTTCTGAGAAGTACGTATTGTGGAAAAATTGGGGCAGAATACAAGCATCTCCTTGACCTTAATGAGAGGAAATGGCTGCGTGAGACCATGGAGTCTACCACAAACAAGCCAAACCTTTCTAAAGAACAGAAAGAGGATATTCTGCATAAGCTCAATCAGGCGATGGCATTTGAGCAATTTCTGCATAAAAAATATATAGGGCATAAAAGATTCTCCCTTGAGGGTGCTGAAACCCTAATCCCGATGATGCACTTTCTGATGGAGAAGGCGGGTGAAAAAGACATTGAGAAGTTTTTCCTCGGTATGGCTCATCGAGGTCGATTGAATATTCTTGTGAATATCATGAACAAGCCCTATCGCAAGGTATTTGCCGATTTTGAAGGGAATATCGATCCGGATACAATACAGGGTTCCGGTGACGTGAAATATCACCTGGGATCAAAAGGTTCTTACGAAACCAAGAGCGGCAAAGCCATTGAGCTTGAACTCCTGCCGAACCCAAGTCACCTTGAAGCTGTAAACCCGGTGGTTGAGGGTGCTACTCGTGCCAACCAGGATCACTACGAAGGTGAAGATGATGCCAGTAAGAAAATAGTTCCTGTATTGATGCACGGAGATGCTGCATTTGCAGGTCAGGGCGTTGTAGCCGAGACACTCAATATGTCGCAACTTCGCGGGTATGAAACGGGCGGCACAATACATGTTATCATCAATAATCAGATTGGATTTACCACTCTGCCAGAAGATGCCCGTTCTACTGAATACGCATCCGATCTGGCGAAAATGATTCTAGCACCGATATTCCATGTAAATGGTGATGATCCGGAAGCCGCTGTTCATGCGATGAATTTAGCTATCGAGTATCGTCAGAAATTTGGAAAGGATGTGGTTATCGACCTGATCTGCTACCGTAAGCATGGCCATAACGAGGGTGATGAACCTGCGTTCACACAACCGGGTATGTATAAAGAGATTGACAATCATGATCCGGTGCGCGACATCTATGTAAAAGAGCTGCTTAGAAAAGGAGAATTCAGCGAAGAGGAAATTCAGGCTATTTTTGATGAATTTGATGAATTACTGAATGAGGCATTTGAAGATGCAAAAAGCTCTCCTGCTCTCGAAGTTACAGACAAAATGCTCGACCGGACCGAAGAGCAACAGAAAGAGAGAGACACATTCCCGGATACGACGTACTCTATTGAGGAACTAAAAGAGATTGCAGTTAAACTCAATACTGTTCCTAAAAACTTCGATGCGAATCCTAAACTTCTTCGTCAGCTTGCCAAGCGGGCTGATGCAGCGAAGAAGAATGAGAAGAAAATTGATTGGGGTTTTGCTGAAGCACTCGCATTTGGGTCTCTGTTAAAAAGCGGCAGAACGATCCGCTTGACCGGTCAGGATGTTGAACGAGGCACATTTTCTCACAGACATGTTGTACTTCACGGAACGGAGACAGCTCAGCGTTTTATCCCGTTAAATAATCTCGAAGAAGATCAGGGGGCTTTTTTCCCTTTCAACAGTCTTTTGAGTGAATTTTCCGCTTTGGGATATGAGTTTGGGTACTCCGCTGCCAAACCGGATGCACTGGTCATCTGGGAAGCTCAGTTCGGTGACTTCGTGAATGGTGCTCAGGTCATCATCGATCAGTTCATTTCTGCTTCTGAAGCGAAATGGGGGCAAAAATCGGCGTTGGTCATGACACTTCCACACGGATATGAGGGTCAGGGACCGGAGCACTCTTCTGCCCGATTGGAAAGATTCCTACAGCTTTGTGCTGAAGATAATATGCAGATTGCCAATCTGACCACACCAACCCAATATTTCCACGCTCTTCGTAAGCAGACCTTGCAAGAGAATAAAAAGCCAATGATCATTATGTCTCCAAAAAGCTTATTGAGACATCCGTTGGCGGTTTGTAATGTAGAAGAGTTGGCAAATGGTAAATTCATGCCATTCATAAAAGATCAGGAAGTTGAAGATCCAAAATCTATAGACCGGATTGTTATCTGTTCCGGTAAAGTCTACTACGATCTTTATAAAGAGCGTGAAGAACGAGGTCTTGATAATGTAGCTTTGGCAAGACTGGAGCAATTTTATCCATTCCCGGATAAAGATATTTCAGGCTATCTGGAAGAGATGAAACATGTGAAAGATATTGTTTGGTGCCAGGAAGAACCTAAAAATATGGGAGCCTGGAACTTCGCTGCAACCCGTTTTATGGAAGTTCTGAAGAAAGGACAAAATCTAACCTATGCCGGGCGACAAGCATCTGCTTCACCTGCAGCCGGACAGAAGAAGATCCATGAAGTTGAACAGCGGAACCTGATAGAAAAAGCACTCAACGCGTAGTCAATCACATCTATCTCTGAAAAATTCAATAAAAAAGGCGACTGAGTAATTAGTCGCCTTTTTTGTATGGGGAATATCAGAGAAGCCGGTGGCAGATTATCTCAATCCGTTCGGCACACCTTTGCAAATTCTACTCACTGCATCGTGGCTGTGTAAGCTTTCGAGGTGAGCACATCGAACTACAAAGTCTCGGATTCGCTCGTCTGTATTTAGTTCGTCATAAAGAAGACGTGCTGCGTCTTCTACAAATTTCTGATAAGCTCCGTTTAACTCTGCGAAGGCCTGTTCATCTTCTCGCTTAACCATCACCTGAGTTTCAGTTTTTAGAGCTTCACGGCAAGCCATTACCAAATCGTCAATCATCATTTCGCTGTTCAGCTGAACGGTGATATTGGCAACACTGCGCTGGCTATGAGGAATCGTAGCAACATCACGGGTTTCCCGGGCATGCTCTGCCAGTTCAAATGAACAGGGACATGCGCTGCTGTATTCAAAATCAATATGAACAAAGCGTGTAAATTTGCCCTGTTCATCCAGCTTACCTTCAATGGCTACATTGTAGTACTGATATCCACTCATACCCGATCGGAGGCTTTCCTGAATCATCGGATAGCTAAATGATAGTTTCAGGAATGCGGAACGGGATTCCAGATCTTCCTGATACTGCTCTAAAATATCTCTCAGCTTGTCAGGATGAAAAATTTCATCCTTAAACTTATAAAACGTTCTCATGATCCGGCTCATGTTAATGCCTTTCTTTCCGGCATCAAGTCCTACATAACCATCCACGGATGTTTCAAGTGTAATAACATCACCCGAAGGAGTTGGATATTTTAACGGTAGCTTGAAGTTAGAAATACCAACTTGTTGAATAGGTACATTTGCACCTTCTATCAATGAAGCCGGTCCATTTTGTAAATCGGGCAAACTCTCTTTGTACTGATCGGTTACCACAAATGTTGGGTCGTAGAATCTCTTTAGGTTTGTTGAAATCATAATTCAATCTGTTTCAAAATTTTTAAACTGCCCGATAAGGACAATATTCTGCAATATTTCGTTCAGTCTCGAACAGCTTTACAGAATAAAGCTTCGATTTTCCATAGGCTGCGTCTGTCACGTCATGCTCCAGTTCATCAAAAAATGCTTTAACCAGATTTTCTGATGTTGGGATAATATTATCTAAGAAAGGAACCTCAATATTCAGATTTTTATGATCACATGGATCAAGAATTCGTTCTTGAATGATTGATTTTAGCTTTCCTAAATCTATGACGTAACCTGTTTCGGGGTCAGGTTCACCTGCCACAGTAACTTCCAGAACATAGTTATGTCCGTGCCAGTTGGGGTTATTACATTTCCCAAAAGTTTTCTGATTCCATTCGTCAGACTTACCGGGGTTATGTAATCTGTGAGAAGCGTTAAAATGCGCCTTTCTTGTTACAAAAATCAAAGCTATGGGGTTTGGTCATTTTTATTTTACACCTGTAGAACACCGCATGATTGATTACGGTTCCCGATCACAAATTTATAAAATGACTGAACAACGAACCCAATAAAAAAAGGCCCAATCGAAATCATTCGAGTGAGCCTTTCCGTAAGAATTCAGCTTGAAAAGAGAGTTGGCTTAGTTAATTCGGTAGGTAAAACTGAGCTTAAATGTTCTGCCCGGATTCAAAGCACTATTGGTGAAATAGGTTCCGGCATCCTCCTGATACTGAACCACACTGTAGTCTAATAAATTACTCACACTCAGTGAAGCAGACATTCTGTTCAAGAAGCTTTTTTGAACTCTGAAACTCATATCCGGCATCGGGCGTGAACTCGAGAGCCTGCCTTCTTCATTTAACTTGCCATTCACTTCATAGATATCAGGTGCTGCCCCGGAGCCATTTGCAGCAAGTCTTGCACCGGCAAAATTTGCATAGAGTGCCGCATCCCAACCGGTCTGACTATTTTCGTACATCAGCATCATATTAACCAGATAAGGCGACTGAAATGGAAATGGCCTGAATGACTTAATAGACGGGTCCAGATTGCGTCGTGTTTCCAACTCGCTCTCACCCAAATCTACTCTTGAATTGGTATATGTAAAGTTTGTTGAGAACTTGAAGTTGTTCAGAGCATCAGCAATAAAACCCAACTCTTTTCTGAACTCCATTTCAAACCCGAAAAGTCGGCCATTGTTTGTATTCACAAATTGATACTGTGGCTGATCGGATGCAACGTCTAACTCCCTTACAATTGGATTGGTAAAGTCTTTGTAAAATGCACTCACAGCAAGCATTTCTCCGGCATTTGGAAAAATTTCGTACCGCATATCCAGATTAATCACATTGGTTCGATCAATATCAGGATTACCAACTACCGGAAATCCACCCAGCAGGTCAAAAGAAGCAAACGGGGCAAGCTCTCTCATATTTGGCCTTGCAAGTGTCTGGCTTCCGCTAAACCTCAGGTTCGATTCTTCATTGAGAGCATAGATGACATTCATGGATGGTAAAATATCCACTTCATTAATACCACCTTCAGTTACAGACTCTCCCCTGGAACCCGGAGTGATTGAAAAGTCTGTATGTTCAATACGTGCTCCACCAAATACTTTTAGTTTATCTGTGATATCCCAAACGCCCATCAGGTAACCCGCTGTAACTTGTTCCGAACCTTCATAGCTATTTTCCGGGCGGGTTTGGTCGCGATAAGTTAATCCAAGAATGAGATCACCATTTTCGTCTCTACCCAATATACCGGTATTATTTCGAGAAAAATAGTTAACAAAATCTCCCGATGCTTCACGGTAACTTAAAAAGTTTGGGCTTGAGGGATCTGTTCCATTGTTCTCCAGCTGAAAGCGAAATTCGTTGAAATTGCGATCTTTCTTAGTGAAGAATCCCCCTGATTTTACACTAAACTTATTTGAAAATTTATATTCAAGGTCCAGTTTTCCATTGTACTGTGTGTCATTCAAATCTCTGAAAAAATGGAATGGCAGCTGAACTTCCCGAACAAAGAAGTACTGTCCCTGTTCGTCTACCGGAGAACCGATAAATCGCGTATTGGGCTCGTACTGACTCGATTTCACATAGTTACCTGACCATCGAACTTCCAGATTGTTAACGTTATGGCGACCCTTCAGTTGATTATTAAACAGTTCTCGCTGTACAAATGAAATTACCCGGTTGTTATACGTGCCGGATGACAACGCTCCCGGGTAGGCACCGTTCCGCATATCCAATACAGATTCCGTCGCATTATTGTTATAGATGGTGGTAAATGTGATCTCATTTTTTTCATTAAACTGCAGAGTGGTTGACCCTATCAAGCCATTATTTATCTCATCTATGCTTTCACTGCCGTTGTTGAGTTGAAAATCCTGCATACGGCTGCTATTTCCATCCGGTATTCGTGCCGTGTAATTGTTGATCTCACGTTCATCGTATTGAGAAAATGATTTACTGTAATTGATTCCAACATTATACCCAATTTGTGTTTCCCCGAAATAGTGACGATTACCAAAAGAAACATTCAGACTATGATCCAAACCCGGTGTCTCCTGCTGTACATTGAAAGGCCTGTCAGAAAAAGATTGCATTGTTGAATTGAAAGCCGATATATCCTGATCACTCATCTGATTATTCTGAATTTGTATCAAATACAGGTTCAGTCTATTTAAATATTCATTATCAGACCAATCAGATTTTTTCTTTCTTGAACCATCATCAAAGCCCAATCTGCTTAAACTATTATTGATCGGATCACCTAAAAAATTCTCGTTAAAGGTAGTTTGATCGTTAAAACTCACCGATGAGCTTAGTCTGAGGTAATATCGGTCCGGTAGCGACTTGGTCGTAATATCAACGGCACCGCCTGTAAAATTACCGGGAAGATCAGGTGAGAATGTTTTTTTCACAACGATGTTATCCACCATACTGGATGGTATGAGGTCTAAACTTGCGCTGTTTCTGTAGGGATTTGTAGTTGGCAGCACAATGCCATCCATGCTTGAAATACTATAGCGGTCTCCCAATCCGCGCATTACAATAAATTTTCCTCCTTCCACAGAGGCTCCGGTTACCTGTCGCATTGATTCAGCCGAATTACTAAATCCTATTCTGCTAATTTCTTCTGATGATATCCCATCCTGAACCGGAAGTGATCGTTTTTGTAACCGAAGCAGCGAAACTTCATTATTGTCTATTCTTCTGGCTGAAACTACTACTTCATCCAGTTCCTGATTTGATTGAGACATGGTAATATCGAGCTGCGTTACCTCACCCTCTCGTACTTCAACATCTTCCACAATTTTTTTCTGATGGGTGATGTATGAAAATTCAACAGTGTAGGTACCGGGGGTTAAACGAATATTGTACTTCCCATTTACATCTGTTACGCCCCCACCCGAGGTGCTGGGAATAAAAACATTCACTCCGATCATCTCTTCTCCGGTCTGCTCGTCAACAACAACCCCGGTTAATGTTCCTTCTTGAGCCAGTGCTGGTACGGCTAACAGCAGGCTGATTATTATTGAGAAAAAGTATTTCATTGAGTTATCAAATAATGGTTGGTTTTAATTGTAGGTAAAATTAACCGTCAAATGCTTCCTCAGCGTTACTTGTTTGTTAAGCTTGTGTAAACAAAAAAAGGGGAGCCTCATCAGCTCCCCTTTTTTATCTTTGATCTCTTGAAGATTAGTCAGCAAGATATCCGTATCGCGCAAGGGTAGTCCAGCCTGAAATCCAGGTAGTCTGGCCGGGCTCAAAAGCACCCACATAAGTTGTCTGATCTACATTTGAGTCTGCAACGTTAGCAGCAATCGAATTTACTGAAGTAGACGCAGGAAGTGGGTCCAACACACCGCATCCTTGAATTCGGCAAATACCACCCAGTTCAGGATCTTCAAAAACATTGTCCCGATCATTAAGCCATGCTGCAGTCAGTGAACCGTCGGCATCTCTGGAACTTTCACCGGTAACACTAATCATGGTTTCAATACTTGAAGCGTTGCCTGTATACCAGATATTACCTGCAATGGAAGCGTCATCGCCGTTTACATTATTGATTGTTTTGTCATAGGAATCTTCCGACTCATCTTTATCCTCAACCTGAATTCCTAGGCCGTTGAAATCTGTCACAATTGAGTTGTACAATGAGTAGGCTGAACCGTCCCGCATCATTACTGCAGGTGCGTCTTCACTTCGTTCTGTGCTGTTAAGCCCTTGTCCAATAAATGTAGCATTATATAGACGAGCAGTAGAGTAAGATGAATTATTGTCTGGTTTCGCACCATCCCATTCACCGCCGTGGTCGGCTCCGTTACCGCCCTGAATTGCAAACATATACTGCCCAGTTCCCGACCATCCGAGGTCGAAATCAAAGGAATCATCTTCTGCAAATGCAACCGAAATATTTCGGATATCTACAGTACCGCCGAATATCTCAATACCATCATCAGCCGAGACAAAGATGTCGATATATTCAATCGTTGTTCCTCTGCCTACACCGCCAAGAGTCAATCCCTGAATCTCATCACCCGGTCCGATCTCGGCACCTGAGAATCGAATAGACACATATTTCAAAATACCCGAGCTGTGTTCCGGATCGTCACCGCCATATAGTGCTCTGGCTTCCCCATCCGGGATACCTTCTATCTGAACTTCGTCAGCACCTTCAGAATCAATCGGTGCCTTGCCAAGTACAATCAAACCGGCCCAGAGTTTAGAATTGTTCTGGTTCAGTATAATTGACTCACCAAATGGCTCCTCATCCAACTCTGAGGTAAAGATAATTGGTTCCTCGGGAGTACCCTCAGCGTCGATTTGTGCATCCCGGGTAATAATTAGTGAGGATTCGTTTCCTTCAGCAACTTCAGAAGGTTCCTCAAACGCCATGATTACCGTTCCTGGCTCAATCTCCAATGTTCCACTTTCTACGAAAATATAACCGTCGATGTAGTAAACGGAATCAGCGCTAAGTGTACGGTCGCCTTCAATCGGCTCAGACAAAATTACGCCGTTTTCGACGATATCATCAGCATAAGGGTGTTGTTCTTCAGGTTCAGGTTCCGGCTCAGGTTCAGGACCTACCGGGTTATCATCATCACTGCATGAAACGAATAATCCCATTGCAAGAGATGCAATAAGAAGTGGTTTTAGTAAAAATTTGATATCCATAATATTTGGAAGAAGTTGTTTTTTTGTTTCTGTTTGTTTCAACAGTTACAACTTATCCCTGCTACATTATGAACTCGTTACTGATATGTTATCAAAATAATAAGAAGTGGAATCTGCTTAATAATAACTTAAAATAAAACAGGCTACTCGCAATGAATAGCCTGAAATTTCTATTGATAAGAAGTAAACGTTCTAAGACGCATCCTTATCTTTATCCGTATTGTCATCAGAAAGTTCCGGTTCTTCTGATGCACTGCCTTTCTTCTTTTCATCACTCTTGTCATCCAAACCTTCCTCTTGATCTTCATCATTCGAAGCAGAACCGTTTGTAGCAGCCCTTTTAGAATCTTCGTGATCAAATATTCCCTCAGGATAATTACCACTCGGTCGGTCACCCAGCATGTCTCTTAAATCGACATGATTTAAAACCTCTTTGTCGAGCAGGGTTTCTGCCATCTCTTCCAGTTTGTCTTTATGCTTGTTAAGCAGATCCACTGTTCTCTGGTAGTTCTTCTGAATGATGTTTCGGATGGCACCATCGATCTTCTGAGCTGTATTTTCAGAATATTTTTTATTGAAGCCATAGCTGTCATTCGGACTATTGGAATCCTTAAGAGAAATATATCCAAGCTCCTCACTCATACCGTACTCCGCAACCATAGCAAATGCCATGTTGGTAATGCGCTCAAGATCATTCTGAGCCCCGGTCGATATTTTACCAAATACTAATTCTTCGGCAACACGGCCTCCAAGAAGAGCACATATTTTATCTTCAAGTTCCTCAGTAGTCATTAAAAAACGATCCTCGAGAGGAGTTTGAAGTGTATAGCCGAGTGCAGCAAATCCGCGTGGAACGATGCTTACTTTAAGAACAGGATCGGTATGCTCAAGAAACCAACCTACAATGGCATGACCCGCTTCGTGATAGGCTACAATTTTACGCTCGTCCTTGCTAATCAGTTTATTCTTCTTTTCCAATCCGGCCACAACTCGCTCAATTGCGTCCTGGAAGTCGATCATTTCAACCTGTTTCTTGTCTCTTCTGGCAGCCATCAAAGCAGCTTCATTACATAGATTAGCAAGATCCGCTCCGGCAAAACCAGGTGTTTGAGATGCCAATACTTTCAGATCAATTTGATCGGAAAGCTTAAGTTTTTTAGAGTGAACGTCAAGTATTTGCATTCTTCCATTCAGATCCGGCTTATCGATCATGATTTGACGGTCAAATCGTCCCGGTCTCAACAGAGCCGAGTCCAGAATATCCGGCCGGTTTGTAGCCGCCATAATGATCACACCTTTATCACTATTAAAACCGTCCATTTCACTAAGCAGCTGGTTCAATGTATTTTCACGCTCATCATTTGAACTCATCTGCATTCCTCGACCCCGTGTTCGGCCGATGGAATCAATTTCATCAATAAAGACTATACATGGTGCTTTCTCTTTAGCCTGCTTAAAAAGGTCCCGAACCCTGGCAGCACCTACACCTACAAACATCTCTACAAAATCGGATCCACTTAGAGAAAAGAATGGCACATCAGCTTCACCTGCAGTTGCTTTAGCCAGTAATGTTTTACCGGTTCCGGGAGGGCCAACTAGCAGAACACCTTTGGGCAGTGTACCTCCAAGATTTGTAAATTTTTGCGGATTGCTCAAAAACTCAACGACTTCTTCCACTTCAGCTTTTGCTTCCTGCAGTCCGGCTACATCTTTAAACGATACTTTACTTTCAGTCTGTTTATCATAAAGGCTCGCTTTATTTTTCCCGATATTCAGCACCTGCTGTCCGGGATTCATTCTTTTGAAAATAAATACCCAGAATGCAATAATCAGAGCTATTGGAATCAACCAGATCAAAATACCGCTGAACCAACTCTCTTCAATTCTTACATCGTAAACAACTTCATATTCATCCAGTTCTGCACGGATATCATCCCCTTCCAGCATGGTTGTTGTAAACTTATCTCCGGCTGATTCAGAGCGATCCCAGCGGTTCTCTGATGGTTGTGGGCGTTCCGCAATCCCCTCTTCAAAAGCTTTTTCTGAATACTCACCCTGAATATTTCTACCATTTGTAATCAGAATTTCATCTACATAGCCATTCTGTACGTATTCAAGAAATTCACTGTATTTAATCCGCTCAGAACTTTCTCCCGGGATGAAATAGAAATTAAATGCGATTAAGACTAAAAAGAGAACGATATAGATCCAGTTTGGAAACTTAGGAGCTTTCTTCGAATCTTTTGAATCGGAGTCTGATGAACCTTTTTTAAAATTGTTTTTCTTTGCCATTAAATCAGATTTGGTAAAACTAAAAGAGCCCTAAATATAACTCTTTTTCTATAAAATTACGCAGTACACTTCACAATCAACCGTCTGTATACTGTACTTGGAGACAACGTTTGGCAGAGGCGTTTCATACTTATGACTCTATTTCAATTTGATAGTTGTGTTCCTCTCCGGTATTTACTGTTAACTGCTTCTCTGCCTCAGTAATTCTGCCTATTACAATAAAATCATCAAATTCTGCTTTAAATTTTTCAACCAAAGGCTCCGGTAACGTAAATAACATTTCAAAATCTTCACCTCCGTAGAAAGCGTACTTGTCTACATCCTCATTCATTTCGTCTGCAACATTTCTTGCTTCCAAACTGATTGGAACTGCCGGAGAGTAGATCTCAGCACCCACACCCGACTGTTTCAAAACATCGCTGAGGTCGGCTACCAGACCTTGTGTAAGGTCTATCAAACAGTGTGGTTTAACTTCAGAATCTTTAAGAGCATTAAAAAGATCAATTCTGGCTTTGGGTATTAACTGCCTTTGCACTACATGCTCATAAGGTTGCAGATCCGGCTTGAATTGTTGCTCAGGATTATCCTGCCACGCTCTTTTTTCTCTTAATAGTATTCTGAGTCCGGCTAATGCACTTCCCAGTTCACCTGTAACACAAATGATGTCTCCCTCTTTGGCTCCTTTTCGATAGATGATATCATCTTTCTCTGCAACACCTATACAAACAACAGAGGCTGCTAAAAATTGGTGTGATGCCGTAGTATCTCCTCCTGTCACTTGCACTTTATAGTCGTGTGCGGCAGCATCTATTCCCTTATAGAGCTGTTCAATCATTTGAACTGAATATTTATTGGGAATCGCTATATCAATCAGTATCTGTTCGGGTTCTGCATTCATAGCCAAAATATCGCTTACCGCAGCTGTTACAAGCTTATATCCCAAGTGCTGGAATGGAGTATAGGTAAGGTCAAAATGGACTCCTTCAACAAAAACCTCTGAACTGGTACAAGAAACTTTACCGTCACTTTGCATGGATACAGAGGCGTCATCTCCTATCCCCTTTAAAATATTATCTCTTTTGAATCCTGTATATTTTTTAAAGGACTCAATAAGTGATTTAAAACCGATATCTTGTATCTGTTGAAATTCTTTCTTTGCCATAGTTTACAAATAAAAAAAGGCAGTTATCCCTGATTAGGGACAAATGCCTTTTGTAATAATTAATTGTACAGTTTAATTAAATCTCTCGTCGTGTAGAGTAATTAATCCTCAACGTTCCTGCATGACGAAGCTCCTGCTGTACATCGGTGATAGTACCAAATTCTGAGTCTTCATCAACCCGAAGTGATACAATCAAGCGTGGTTCTTCCATCAATTTATCATACATGATATTTCTGATAGAACCCATGTCATCGATTAGTGAGTCATCAATCTGAACTTTAGTTTCACCCAATCTATTCCCTGATAATCTTTCAGGTCCGATATAGATGTAACTAACCAAACGTTTTTGCTCAATCTTTTCGATGTTTTCAGCATCCGCATAATTCACCTGTACCTGAAGTTCAACTTCCCTCAATACGGTTGTAACCATAAAGAAAATAAGAAGCATGAATACAACATCAGGCATCGCAGATGTCGGAATACTTTGCTTTGTACCGGCTTGTTTCTTTTTAAAATGTGCCATACTTCCTACCCCTCATCAGGTTCTGCGATTGATATTTTCTTAGGATACATATCCCTTATCTCATCATATTGCTCGCTGTTCTGCTCGAGTGAAGTAAAAGGCACTCCAAACCGATCCATCGAGGCCTGATGTCTGAGTTCTGCATACGCACCCATAACTTCATCAAGCATGTCGATGTAAATATTATAGGGTGTGCGCCTGTCAGTTTTAATCGATACGATTGCATCATCAGGAGATTCAGACAGATTAGGATCAGCTCCATTATTATCAACAAAAGTTTTGATACGATCTCTAACGTTGTTGAGTGAAGCCGGTTCATCGTCAATAAGAATCATTCCTTGAGCGTTCACCAGAATGTTGAGCAAGTTACGCTCCCTTACCGGCGGGGGTTCAATGTCGTCAGGTATGGGTGGTAATACCAAACCGATACCTGTATCAACATCAATAGTAGTTACAACAAGAAAGAAGATCAGCAAAAGAAAGGCAATATCCGCCAGGGACGACCCATCAATTTCTCCACTTTCCTTATCTCGCTTTTTCTTAAGCATACATTTAAAATTTAAATGTTCCGCGTGTTCCTGTTACGACAATGCCGAGTATCATTGCTACTATCATAAACATCATAGTGGCAACGCCCGCCTGGTTAGCTGAACCTAAGGTAGCATAAGAGATTACGAATACTACAACGGGAACTCCCATTGCACCTACGCGTTTGATATCTGATTTTCCGTTAACCACATTTTTGATTCCGGAAACAAGTATACCAAGAACTCCTATACCGATCAGGCCTAAGACTAACCCTATTGCTAAATTTTCAATCATAATAATTTCCTTAGATTGGATTTGGGTTTAAGTTAGTTCTTAGGCTTCGTCTGTGTCGGTGTTTTCAGGAACAATTTGTTTTCCTTCTTTCAACAGAACAATTGAATCGATCAATGTAATAGATCCTTCTTCCATATCTGAGATAATTCTGTCAATTTTGGATACACAGTAGTTGTAACCGATTTGAAGAATAATACCCGCAAGAAGACCACCAGCTGTTGTCAAAAGCGCAATTTTAATACCACGTGCTACAAGACTTGGTGAAATATCAGCTGCAGCTTCAATAGCATCGAACGCCTCAATCATACCAACAACCGTTCCAAGGAATCCGAGGAGTGGTGCAATTGAAATGAAGAGTGAAAGCCAAACAAGTCCTCTTTCAAGGAAGCTCATTTCAATAGAACCGTAAGTTGTAATGGCTTTTTCTGCTGCTTCGATACCTTCATCAGCACGCATTAATCCAGCCTGAAATACTGATGCAACAGGACCGCGTGTCTGGGCACAAAGTTCCTGAGCCGCAGGGATACCGCCTTCTTGTAATGCTTCCTGCACTTCAAGGATAAATTTTCTGGTGTTAATGTCAGCTAAGTTGAGTGTGATGATGCGCTCTAAAAAGATAGCCAATCCAAGAATCAGGGCTATCAGAACAGGCCACATGAATTCACCACCTTCATTAAATTTTTCGACGATTACGTTAAAAAAGCCAGCATCAGCTCCAGCTTGAAGAAAAATGAGAGCTAAAGATGAAGTCATACTATTACTCCGCGTTAAGTTTTGGTTAAGAGCTAAATTTGAAGGAAAATGATAGATCATTTGCACTTCAATGTCAAAGTCAGATTTTTAATTTAATAAACAGAAAATATTAAAAATCTGCCATTGACAATGTTTTAATGTTCGTATCGTGGAATATATTAGATCATATCCCTAACTACCAAACAGATTCCTTAATTATTTTTCAAAATGCTTAAATGAGCCGTTTTTTTTGTAAAAATTCGTTTATGAAGGGGAAATGGTCTTATTTCAAAAATTTATTTAACAAATTTTTTACAGATCAGGAGCGTAATTGTTGATACCGCTCAATTCCACGGCTCAAAAACTCTTCAAAATCCTGAGCTCGGGTAAATCCAATGAGCTGATCCAGCACTTTTCCGGAGTGAGGATCTACTATTGCATATGTAGGAAGAGCGAGTGTTCCGGTTAAATCAAATTGAAATTGCTGGTTTTCTTCTGCACTATTTCCCCCATCCGTATACAGTTTAACCTTCTCCATTTGTGAAAACTTTTCCTGAATGTTGTCTAGTGGAAATACAGTGGCTTCCATCGCCCTGCAATTTGTGCACGTGTAACCGGTAAAATCAACAAAGATTGGAACATTATCTGCGATTGCCGTTTCTACAGATGCGTCGTAGTTATCAGACCACTCCGATTCAACGGCACTGCTTCCACCTGCGGCGCTGATGGAGCGAACAACACTGACATCTGTAGACTTAGCTGCGGGCAACCATGCATCCCAGATTCCAAGCGAGGCC
Source organism: Rhodohalobacter barkolensis (assembly GCF_002834295.1). Taxonomy (NCBI): domain Bacteria; kingdom Pseudomonadati; phylum Balneolota; class Balneolia; order Balneolales; family Balneolaceae; genus Rhodohalobacter; species Rhodohalobacter barkolensis. Next base: position 1,579,252 of record NZ_PISP01000001.1, read on the forward strand.
CCCATTAATCCCGGTATCAGGTAAAAACTGAAAAGTAGAAACGGCATAGCCAGCAGCAATCTGCCTGTTGTAATGGATTTGGGTTTCTCCTCTCCATGAAGAGCAAAAAATCCAAGAATGTATAACCCGGCCAGGAAAAAGAAAGTAATCCAGGCGGCAATTCCGAGCGGACGCGTTATAACACCCCATTCAAAAATAATATCGGCGTTTGCTAAAAACTTTATTGATGCTGCCAGAATTACAAAACCTAAAATCACTTTGACAACATTCATCCAGGAGCCACTTTTGGGCAGAGACTCCAGGTAACGGGGAAAGAGAGCCAGCAGTACGAATGGCGCCGCAAAGGCTGTCGAAAATGCAAGCATGCCTACAATGGGATAGAACCACTCCCCTCCTGCTGTAGCCGCAAGTATGGCGCCCACAAATGGAGCCGTACATGAAAATGAGACCGCACTAATCGTGAATCCCATAAAGAGGGTTCCGGTAATCCCCCCGGCTTCATTACTTTTACGATTCAGCCAGTTCGTAAGTTGATAAGGAAGTCGCAACTCAAATAAACCAAGCAGACTTACGCCAAAGAAAATAAAGAGCACACCTATGAACAGATTCACCCATGGGTTGGAGGCAAACTGACTCACCCCACTCACTCCTAAAATCACGGAAAGTATAGCACCCAAACCTGTAAAAATAAGGATAATGGAGAGCCCAAAAATTAGAGCCTGACCCCAATTTGTCTTTTTCTTTTCTCCTCCCTGATTGGAAAAATAGGAAACTGTAAGTGGTATTAATGGAAATACGCAAGGGGTTAACAAAGCTGCCAATCCTGCTGTGAGAGCCAACCAGATATATGTCCAAATATCATCGAGCGGTACACCCGCAGAACTGGTTAACTCAAATTCCACCTCTTCTTCAGTAACTTCTTCAAAATCCTCATAGGGCGTTTCAGAAACCCCATCCAGTATAATACTCGTTTCTATCTCTTTTGTTTTAGGAGGAAGGCAGGACACATCATCACAAACCTGATAAAGCACCTCCAGGCTGATAAGCTGTTCACCCTGTAACTCCGATCGAAAAGCGACCGGAATGGTAAACTCTGCCTGTTTTGAATGCCAGCCAAGTTCTGTATTAAAATTTGGATCAAAGGCGATTACCGCTTCACTCTCTTCAACATCACCCGCAACAGCCATTTGATTGCTGCCTGAGGAAAACTTTGTCGGATATGGACCTGCGTCCGGATCATTCAGTATAGAATAGAGGTGCCATTCACCTTCTATTGCTGCTTCTACTGTTACTGTGAATATCTCACCGGCAGCTACCGAATCAGGTGAATCAACAATCTTGTAGTCTACAGGATCTAATAACTGTCCATATACAAAAAATGGGGATAACGCCATTAAGACGATCCCCATCAAAAATCCAATTTTATTCATTATTGAATATTATTAAAGAGTTTAAACTCTTAGAAAGTGGTTTTTTAGTCTTCTTTTACAACCCAAACCTTAACTTGAGGTTTCAGGTCTCCAAGAACATTTACTGTGGCTGTGTATTCGCCAAGTGATTTAATATCCTGATCGAGCGTAATATTACGTCTGTCTACCAAAATACCTCTTTCCTCAAGGGCTTCTGCAACCTGAATATTAGTAACCGTTCCGTGAATTTTATCATCTTCACCAACAGTTACAGGAATAGTAACGGAGGTTGTTTCGAGTTGTTGCGACAATTCTTTGGCCGCTTCAACTGAAAGTTCAGCTCTTAATGCTGCTTCACGTTTCAAGTGCTCATACTGCCTGATTGCTCCCTGAGTTGCCAAAACAGCTTTGCCCTGTGGGATCAAATAATTTCGTCCAAAACCGGGCTTCACGTCAACAAGATCACCGGCAGAACCTAATTTTTCTACGTCTTCTTTTAAAATAAGCTTCATAATCAAATATCTGTGTCTTATCGCATGTTTTCGGTTACATATGGAATAAGAGCCAAAAATCTAGCTCTTTTAACTGCTCTTGAGAGCATTCTTTGGTGCTTGGCACTGGTTCCAGTTACTCGTCTGGGCAGAATTTTACCCTGATCGTTCATGAAGCGTTCCAATAAATCGGTCTGCTTATAGTCTATATACTCAACACCGGCTTTCGTAAACTTGCACTCTTTACTTTTCAGGTGTCCTTTTTTCGGATGCGAAGGATTGTTAATCATAATCTTAACCTATATTTCTTGATTTAATCGTCGTCGTTTTCATCATTTTCTTCATCTACTTCATCAAAAACAACGGGAAGGTCCCCTTTCTTTCTGAGTTCGTAGTAACGAGTCATTTTAGGGTCGTACTTCAATGTGAGGTATCTCAGAATATCATCATTGATTCTCATATTGCGTTCAACCACACCAATCGCATCAGCGGGAGCATTAAAGTACAAGTTCACATAGTAACCGGTACTTTTCTTGTCAATATCGTAGGCGAGTTTGCGAACTCCCCATTCGTCAACTTCAGCGACTTCGCCGCCATTGTCTTCAATCAGTTTGTTCACATAACTTACGAGTTCTGAAAACTTCTCATCATCGAGAACGGGATTCAGAATGTAAGTCATTTCATAAAAATCTTTTTTCATTCTATATATATGTTTTCTTTGGTTGTTTTCTGTTTGTGAAAACAGTCGTCGTACGTTACGCCGACAACAGAGCCTGTAAAGATAAGCATTGAAATTGAGATCTACAATCAAAGAAAACCGTATTAAACCGGTCTTTCTGTTTTCTCTGACAACTAAAAAAGGCGCTCAAAAAGCGCCTTTTAGATACTTAATGCTATTGAAAAATCTTTTTATACGTAGCTGAATGAGGAAAGCAATTCAAACAATCCTGAAGTTGGAAGCACAGGTTCTACACCATAATAGATAGTGAGAACGGCGAGTAAAATTAACACCAGCTTAAACAGCGTTCCCGGTGATTTTAAACTGTACTCCCTGTGTGCATCTTTGAAATACATGAATACCATCACCCTCAGGTAGTAATACACACTTGCGGCACTTGCCAACACACCAATTACTGCAAGAGCAATCAAGTCTGCCTGAACTGCTGCTGCAAATACATAATACTTACCAATAAAGCCTACAAATGGAGGAATACCGGCCAGTGAAAACAGGAAGATGGATAACATGACTCCCATTACAGGAACTTTAAAACCTAACCCTGCATAACTGTCAATTTCAGTGAAGTCGAGAGCTTTGTTTTTTTCGTAATATGCAATTACACCAAAGGCACCAATATTCATTAAGGTATAGGCAAACAGATAATAAAGAACACCGCTGTAACCCGCGGCTGTACCGGCAGCAAGACCTACCATCAAATAACCGGCGTGGGCAATACTTGAGTATGCAAGCATTCTTTTCACATTATCCTGTGCTAATGCAATCAGGTTACCCACGATCATGGTTAGTATTGCAATCACTTGAATAACGTGACTCCACTCTCCCGTTTCAGAACCTGAGAGCATTTGTGTCAGCACTAAAATAAATGCAACGAACGCCGCTGCTTTACCGGCAGTAGCCATGAAACCGGTAAGAGTGGTAGGAGTTCCCTGGTACACGTCCGGCGTCCACATATGGAAAGGCACTGCTGATATTTTGAAAAAGAGCCCAACAAAAAGTAATGCAACACCCGCCGTAAACATTACTGTTGCGTCAGCCGCAGCAGCAATTTCAATCAAGTTAGTATGACCTGTTGCTCCATAAATCAGTGCTATACCATAAAGTAAAAATCCGGTCGAAAATGCACCCAAAAGGAAATATTTCAGGGAAGCTTCGGCGCCTGTTTTTCTTGAATACCAAAGTCCGGCAAGTACATAAAGACTGATAGACATTGTTTCAAGACTTACAAACAGGCTGATCAGATCATTTGAAACAGCAAGCCCTGCCATACCGGTAGTTGCAAAAAGCATCATTCCATAAACTTCACCCGATTCAAGATGAATGTCGCGCAGATAGTCTCTGGATAAAATCAGCGATAAAAATGCACCAATAAGAACAACCACAGTACCAAACGCTGCCGGTCCGCCGTAAACAATCATTCCTGAAAATGCCGTACCTGCTTCACCAAATAGTGATTGAATAGCAAGTACCAAGGCAACTGCCAAACCAACTATTGATACGTAATAAACTGACCCGGTTCCTTTTCTAAATACGGTAATTAAAATAGCTGCCAATCCTGTTACGGCTACTACTATACCCGGCAAGAAGGATTGTATATCGTGCAAATAGTTCATTTCAGTTATTTTTGTAAATCTTATCTATCGCCTTAGCGAGTTGAATATCTTTCTTAGTTACCTTGTTGTCTGCATCGTGAGTATTCAGCTTGATTGATACAGAATTATAGACGTTACTCCAATTTGGATGGTGCCCCAGATCTTCAGCCTCAAAGCCTACCTTCACCATAAAAGCGAGGGCCTCTTTAAAATTATCAAAACTGAAATCTTTCTTGATCTGATTATCCTCAAAATTCCAATTATCTAACTCTTTTAATTGCGACTCGACTTCTTCTGTTGTGAGAGGCTTCATAATATTAGTCCGTTTTATTTACAAAAAATTGAGATTCCATCTGGTGCTCTTCTACACTATAAATTTTTGCTGTCCAATTTGGCAGCTCGTTCATATCAGCCTGATCCAGAACGGCAACACTTTTTTCTTCTGATGAGGTGATATAGGTTTCAACCCACCCTTCAGAGTATTGAGTAAAATCAATCGGACGGATTCCAATCCATACCATAAAAAGTACCAAGGGAATCAGCAATCCGATTTCCCGCATGTTCAAATCTGTGAGCTTTTCATTCTCTTCATTGGTAATAGGACCAAACAGCACACGCTGGAACATCCATAGCATGTATACAGCTGCCAAGATCACACCGGTGGCGCCAAGTATTGCAAAGGTTTTATTCGCGTAGAGTTCTGAACTGAATGATCCGTTCAAAATTAAAAACTCACCAATAAATCCATTTAAACCCGGAAGACCGATCGAAGCCAACGTTGCAATCATAAACATAACAGCAAATACAGGAACTACTTTGGCAATACCGCCATAGTCGGAAATCATTCTTGTGTGTCGACGATCATAAATCATTCCAACGATAAGGAATAGCGCTCCTGTAGCCAATCCGTGATTAATCATCTGAATAATCGCGCCCTGCATGGCTATATCGTTCAAGGCAAAAATACCCAGAACTACAAAACCCATGTGACTCACAGATGAGTACGCAACCAATTTCTTCACATCCTTTTGAACCATCGCAACCAGCGCACCATAGATAATTCCAATGACAGCTAGTATTGCCATGTAAGGTGCGAACTCCATAAACGCATTAGGAAAAGCCGGAAGGACAACACGAATCAAACCGTAAGTACCCATTTTCAACATAATCGCCGCCAACACAACTGAACCCGCTGTGGGTGCTTCTGTGTGAGCATAAGGTAACCAGGTATGAAATGGGAATAGCGGCACTTTAATACAGAAAGCAAGTGCAAAAGCCAGGAATAACCAGGTTTGCTCAACCAGTCCGATGGTATACTCCGGACTGGATATAAACCTCCAGTCGGCCGTAAAATCTACACCGCCCATCGCTGCCCCTGCATGATAACCGAGGTAGAGAAGTGCAACAAGCATGATCAAAGATCCTACCAGCGTATAAATGAAAAACTTAATAGTTGCCCGGATTTTATCACTTCCACCCCAGATACCAATTAAGAAGTACATTGGAATTAAGGAAAGCTCAAAAAAGACGTAAAATACGACCAGGTCAAGTGCTGCAAACACGCCCAATGATGCAGTCTGAAGCAGAAGCAACATCGAATAGTAACCTTTCAAACTCTTGGAAACCGAGTTCCATGACGAAAGAATAACGATCGGCCCCATTAACGTGGTCAGCATAAACAGCAACAAACTCAGTCCGTCCAGGCCAACCAGGTATTTAACATCCATACCTGCAAAAATAGCAGCGCCTTCTGTTAAATATTGAGGAGTAGCGGAGGCATCCACATTAAAATTAAACAGTAGCGGAAGTGAAAGAAAAAATGTAGCAGTTGTAACAATTAAACTGCTCCACTTCACCGCTGTATCATTTTTCATCAGCAGTATAGCCGCAATACCCAGGAGCGGCAGATAGATCGTAAAATTTAGTAGGATCTCCATATCTAACTATTCTTCAAAAACTTTTAAAAGAGTATCATTGAAAGAACCAAAATCACACCCAACATCAGGAAGAGTGCATAATTGGTTGTAATTCCTGTTTGTATATATCGGATCAAGCTCCCCGTAAGCCTCACAACTCCGGCTACTGCATTCACTACACCGTCTACAACCTTCATATCAAATACAGCCAATACCTTCTCTGAAAAGCGAACAGTAGGGTGAACAATCACGCCTTCGTAAGCTTCATCCAGATTGTATTTCTGTTTCCAGATTTGATAAAGTGAACCGAATCGATTTGCAATTTTTGCGTCCGATTCCTCTTGCTGATCGTTTCCATACATCTTAAATGCGAGGAACACAGAACCAACCGCAACTACGATGGCAAAGATCATTAATACCCATTCTGCAGCAATTGAAAGTGTTAACGGGATATCTGCAGCAATTGGCAGCATCCAGTCGTGCAGCCAGTTGATATGCCCATCACCGCCAAATGTTTTCGATATGAAATTCGGAATACCGATAAATCCACCTACGATTGAAAGTCCTGCAAGCGCCCAGAGCGGAATCGTCATTGTAGAAGGACTTTCATGCAGATACTCCTCAGCACCTTCAGCTCCCTGAACTTTTTGAGGGAGTTTAAATGAACCGTGAAATGTGGTTAGTGTTAAACGGAACATGTAAAAAGCAGTAAGGAAAGCCGTAATGGTTGCCACACCCCACAAAATGAAGTACATGGCGCCGGCAAATTCACCAAAACCCATGTTAAAAGCGTGCATTACAATTTCATCTTTAGAGAAAAACCCTGCCAGTGGAGGGATACCGGCTATGGCAACCGTAGCAATTAAAAATGTTTTATATGTAGAAGGCATAAACTTTCTGAGACCACCCATAAACCGAATATCCTGCGGATCAAAATCCACGTGTTTTCCGGCATCGTGCAATTTATGCTTCACATGATCCATTGTATGAATGACTGATCCTGAACCCAGGAAGAGACAGGCTTTAAAGAAGGCATGTGTAACGACATGAAAAAGAGCGGCCGTAAATGCACCTGAACCAAGAGCCAGGAACATAAAACCGAGTTGCGATACGGTTGAGTAAGCCAGAACCCCTTTAATGTCATTTTGTGTGATGGCAATTGTTGCCGCCACAATAGCTGTAAGTGCACCAGTCACTGCAATAATCATCATTACCTCCGGACTCATCACATACATTGGTGAAAGTCGTGTAATCAGATAGATCCCTGAAGTTACCATTGTAGCTGCGTGAATAAGTGCAGACACAGAGGTTGGACCTGCCATCGCATCCGGCAGCCACACGAAGAGTGGAATCTGAGCACTTTTACCGGTTGCCCCGATAAACATCAGGAACGGCACCCAGAATGTCCAGCTGGCTGAAAATGCATCCAGGTTGGCCAGGATAACGTCAAATTTTAAACTGCCAACAGCTTCAAAAATGGCAAAAATAGCAATCAGAAAAGCAAAATCACCAACTCTGTTATATAAGAAAGCTTTCTTAGCGGCATCAGATTTTGCCATATCTGTATACCAGAAACCAATCAGCAGATAAGAACAGAGTCCTACTCCCTCCCAGCCGAGGAAAAGAAGCAGCAGGTTATCGGCCATAACCAGATTCAGCATAGCAAAGATAAACAGGTTCAGGAAAGCAAAAAACTTCCAGAACCCAGGATCGTGCGCCATGTATCCTATAGAATAAAAGTGGATCAGAGAACCCACACCGGTTACAACCAACATCATAATCAGTGAGAGCTGATCGATCTGATAGGCAATATCCACGCTAAAACTTCCGGCTTCTATCCAGGTAAATAACTTAGCCTGGATAGCCCCTGCCTCAGGATTAAAGTTTATGAAAAAGTAGAGAGAGATTAGAAACGGAATAAAGACTGCAAAATTAGATAGAGCCCCTATGATGCTCTTCTTATTCCGGTATGAATCTGATGAAAGGCCCAGAATCCCGTTTATTAAAAAACCGAGAAGCGGTAAACCAACAATAAGACTTACAAGCGCTGTAGGTGATTCCATTCAAACAGGTTAATTATAATGTTGCGCATTTAATGAATGTGAAACTGCATTTTTTGCAGCCTTGTTTTAGGTGGCAAAGATACAAAAATCTGCCCCAAGTTAAACCTCCGGAAGAGGAAAACTAAAGATCCCCATTAAATAACTTTTTAATTTCAGGTTCTAAATTTAAGAAACATTTTAGTGAAGGCTATAATCAATCTTCACTTTTTTGAAATTTGTAAACAAATCCTAAACCGTCCGATTTTTATTGCGGTTAATATCACCTTTTTGATAGTTTATAGGCTTAAATCCAAGACGTCATCAAATTCATGCTAACTAATGAATAAGCTTTCGCTCTACAGTTTATCGCTCTCTTTTATCTCGCTCATGCTGTTTTGGGTTGTGATGAGTGGTTTTTTTGATGCCGTTCATTTAACCATGGGGGTTCTCTCGGTAGCCGGTGTAATGGCAATCAACCACAAACTTAAAGTGCACCGTTTTTTCAGTGACGACATGAACGACCTGAAAGAACTCCGATACTTCAGAGCTGTTTACTATTTTTTCTGGATGATTTACCAGATTGTAGTGGCCGGTTTTCATGTAGTTAAAGTGATTTTCAGCCCCAAGTTACCCACTAAATTGAGTATTGTGCGTTTTAAAGTTGACCTGCCGAGCTCACATGCCAAAATGATATTGGGTAACTCCATTACTCTCACTCCCGGAACACTAACTGTAGATATTGAGGGAGATTATTTTCTTGTTCATGCTCTTGATGATTCATCTTATAAGGGAATAATTTCGGATGAAATGCCCAGGGAAGTTCTTAAGCTTTTTCAAAAAGAGGAGCGTCCTGTAATCAGTGATGTTAAAATCACGACCAAAGAATATATACATACCTAAATGGATCAATTTTTTCTCTATAGCGCTGTGGTTCTTACCATCATTATCGCTGTTCCGCTTATCCGGGTAGTGAAAGGACCGACGCTTTTTGACCGATTGCTGGCCACCAATGCCATTGCCACAAAAACGATCGTTTTGATATGCCTGATCGGTTTTTTGTTTGGACGCATTGACATGTTTATAGATATCACCCTGGCCTATGCTATTCTCGGCTTCATCGGAGTACTGGCAATTGCAAAATACATTACATCTCCAAAAACACGGCGAAATGCTTGAAATACAATCAATCTTTAGCATTCTGTTTGTAACAACCGGCATTATTTTCATGTTGATGGGGAGCATCGGCATCTTGAGACTGCCGGATTTTTACTCCCGAACCCACGCTGTCAGTAAAAGTGATACTCTTGGTGTGTTTTTCGTGATCATTGGTTTGATCATCTACGAAGGATTTACGCTCAGCAGCGGCAAACTCTTTTTGATCGTTTTGTTTATTGCACTTTCCAACCCTATTGGAACTCATGCCCTGGCCCGTGCCGCCCTCAAGAAAGGGATCAGACCTCTCCTTCACGACGATAAAAAAGGAGGGCCCTCATCATGATTTGGGAATTAGAACTGGTTATCTACATTTTCCTTCTGCTGTCTGCTATTGTTGCACTGGAATCTAAAGATCTGCTGGTCGCTGTTGTCATGACCACCGTATTCAGTTTTTTGATGGCGCTACTGTTTGTAACCATGGGGGCCATTGATGTAGGATTCACAGAGGCTGTAATCGGCGCCGGTGTATCCGGTATTCTATATGTTGTAGTAATCCATCAAACCACAAGACATTCAAAAGATTGAAAGCACTAAAAATCATCATACTGATTTTATTTGCGTCTGTTATGATTTACGCAGCCAGTGACCTGCCTTACCGCGGAGATCCGGACAACCTGATGCATGCCGAGGAGAGTATTACCGGAACTAAAGTAGTGGGCAGCTATGTAATTCAGGAAGCCTATAACGATGCAAAAACTCCCAATATCGTAACTGTTATTCTTGGCGACTACAGAAGTGTGGATACGTTTGGTGAACAGGTTGTAGTCTTTACGGCCGGACTAATTACGATTTTGATTCTTCGAAACCGCAGGAGGCTGACATGAGACGACAAGAGGAAAGCCCGATCATTCTGCTCGGTTCCAGATTGCTGAGTCCATATATCATGTTATTTGGACTCTATGTGATCTTTTTCGGGCACTACAGTCCCGGCGGCGGATTCCAGGGAGGAACTCTTCTGGCCGCATCTATACTTTTAATACGGCTTTCAGGCGGAAGGCGCGTATCCCGACTTCAAATTCAGGAATTTGCCACTACTCCACTGGCGGTAACTGGAGTTATCATCTATTTCCTTACCGGTTTGGCTGCTATGGCAACAGGTGGATATTTTCTGGATTATGAACAACTCCCATTCCTGACTATGGAACCTGCTTACATGCGCTATTGGGGTATTCTTATCATCGAGGTGGGAATAGGGCTCGCAGTGATGGCTATCCTTGTGATGATTTATGATAATATGGTAAAAGGAGAAGATTATGCTTGATTTTTTTCTGGGTCACTATGCCTATTGGTTTGTTGTTATTCTGATGTGTGTTGGCCTTTACGGAATACTTTTTAAAAAGAACTTGGTTAAAAAAACAATCGGGCTGGCCATCTTTCAGGTCTCTGTTGTTCTCTATTTTGTTTCAATTGCATCAAAATGGGATGCCACAGTTCCGGTCAGAGATTCAAACATACCTGTTGAGCAGGTTGCCAACTATTTGAATCCGCTGCCGCACACTTTAATGCTGACCGCTATTGTGGTAGGAGTTGCTACACTCGGGGTCGCCTTTACTCTGCTGATGGCCATTTACAACCGATACGGGACCCTTGACGAACAGGAACTGTTAGAAGAAATTCAATGATTGAGTCGCATCTACCGGCACTAATTGCTCTTACATTTGTACTATTTGCCATTCTGATTCCGGCATTCGGGCTGTGGAAACCCTCCACTTCACAACCACTTGCGGTTGTAGGATCGGGTATCGCTTCCGTCCTGTCTCTCTACGGTTTTTTATCGTATCTGCAAACCGGGAGTATCCGCTACTTCTTTGGTGGCTGGGAACCACCCGTTGGTATTGAATTTGTCTACGATGGGTTATCCGGATTTTTCATCCTGGTTATCAATACCGTTGCATTTTTTGTTTTAATTCATTCGCGACATGTTGCCCGGACGGAGTATCCCGGTAAAGAGATGCCCTACTTTGCACTGGCCATGCTGGCTCTACTCGGGTTTAATGGAATGATCCTCACCGGCGACCTCTTCAACCTTTATGTATTTCTTGAGATTTCGTCACTGGCCAGTTACGGTTTAATCGCTATCGGATCACGCCCGGCACCCTTTGCCGCTTTTCGATATCTGATCATCGGAACAGCAGGAGGTACTTTATATCTGTTGGGAGTAGGTTTTCTCTACACGGTAACCGGTACATTAAATATTATTGATATGGCGGCCATGCTGCCAAGCTTTGCTACAGATACCTCTGTAGTTGCTGCTTTGGTATTTATGGTTGTCGGTATAGGCGTAAAAGCGGCACTTTTCCCACTTCACGGATGGCTGCCCGACTCCTATACCTTTGCTTCATCCAGTTCCACGGCACTCATTGCTCCAATCGGGACAAAAGTAGCCGCATATATTCTGTTTAGAATTGTTTTCTATCTATTTGGTGTAGAGTTAACCGACGCCGTTGCCCCTATCACTACTGTTATTGGTGTTCTGGCAGCTATTGGAATACTCTACGGTTCTATCATGGCTATTGCACAAACTGAAATGAAGCGCATGCTGGCTTACAGCAGTGTTTCCCAAATCGGATATATTATCATGGGGCTAAGTTTGGCCAATCCACTGGGTTTTGCAGGAGCGTTGCTTCACGTTTTAAACCATGCTGTGATGAAAGCTTGTCTTTTTCTGGTTGCAGGAAATTTGAGAATGAAAGAAGGCCATTCAGACATCAGCAAATTTGACGACAGCTACAGAAAAAAATATCCCTGGACGATGGCTTCATTTAGTGTTGCCGCCATCTCCATGGTTGGATTGCCGCCATTGGCCGGCTTCTTCAGCAAATGGTATCTAGCACTTGGAACTATTGACAATGAGAACTGGCTCTTTTTAACCGTAATTCTTGTGAGTTCACTGTTAAATGCGGTTTATTTCTTCCGAATTCTTGAGAAAGTTTACATGATGAATCCGAAGAAAGATCAGAAAGAAGCAACAGATGCTAAAAAAGATGAGGTTTCGGCAAGTATGCTGATTCCTACATCGGTTCTAGCCATTGCACTTTTTGTCATTGGATTTGCAAATGCGGCTATTGTCGCCGTTCTGTTTGATATTTTCCCGATGTAGAATTTGAGCAGAATCATATAACTATTGAATTTTAAATCACACATTTTCACAAAACTCTAAAACAGATTCACAGAGTTTTTAAAGAAATTAATTACAACAAAGATAGATGGATCTTACGCTTGTACCTTTATTAGCTATTTTAGCATCGCTTGCAGCGGTTCCGCTCATTCTGTTCAGTTCGTCGAGACCGAACCTGAGAGAGTTTTGGACAATTTTGGCCGCTGTGGTCAAGTTTGGACTGGTACTGACACTCCTTCCGTCAGCCCTAAGAGGGGAAAGCGTTGCACTTCATCTGTTTGATCTGGCTCCCGGCCTTCCATTTGCACTGAATGCAGATCCGTTAGGTGTATTCTTTGCTGTTATTGCTTCCGGACTATGGATTTTCACCTCGTTTTACTCCATTGGATATGTACGAGGACACAAGGAGCATAAGCAGACCCGATACTATGCAAGTTTTGCAATCTGTTTGTCGGCAACGATTGGAATTGCATTTTCCGGTAACCTGCTCACGTTCATTGTTTTCTACGAACTGTTAACACTGGCAACCTATCCGCTTGTGATTCATACGGAATCGGATGATGCCATTAAAGCCGGTCGCAAATATCTGGCATTTACATTGACAGCCGGACTCCTTCTGATTGCTGCAGCCGGAATGGTTTATTACTACACCGGAACATTAGATTTTACCCCGGGCGGAATTCTTGCTGATGCAGATATCCCTTATCACATGATTCTGGTGATGTTCATTCTCTTTCTGGGTGGCGTGGGTGTTAAAGCCGGTATTATGCCGCTTCACGGCTGGCTTCCTGCAGCAATGGCTGCCCCAACCCCTGTTAGTGCACTTCTTCACGCCGTTGCTGTTGTAAAATCCGGTGTATTTGCTGTACTAAGGGTTGTAGGCTACATTTTTGGAGTAGATGTAATGGCCGATTACGGTTTAAATGATATTATCATCGTACTTGCCGGTGCAACCATCATACTGGCATCCTTGATAGCTTTTGCACAAGATAATTTGAAACGACGTCTTGCATATTCTACGGTTGGTCACCTTTCCTACATTGTACTCGGTATCGCGCTGCTGACTCCTTTGGGAATTCAAGGTGGTATCATGCACATTGCCGCTCATGCAACGATGAAAATTACTCTCTTTTTCTGCGCCGGAGCCATCATTGTCAATCTGCACCGAACAGAAATCAGCAATTTAAATGGAATTGCAAAAGTGATGCCCTGGACGATGGGTGCTTTTGTAGTTGGATCGATGGGGCTTGCTGGCATCCCTCCCATCAACGGTTTTTTAAGTAAGTTCTACCTGATCTCCGGATCTCTTGAGGGAGATATGATGATTCCGGTCATCATCCTGATTGTGAGTGGACTATTAAATGCCGGGTACTTTTTTCCAATTATTCACCGGGCTTATTTCAAGAAAGGTGAAGGACTGGAAAAATATGGAGAGGCATCACCGTTTATGGTTGTTCCTATTGTAATTACTGCCACACTTTCTGTTCTCTTTGGATTGTTCCCAAATCTCTTTTTCAACTTTTTTGATCTCGCAGCACAAATCAGCGAATCACTCTTTAATTCACCATCACCATGAAAAACTGGCATTGGATCATATTAGGTATTCTATTTCTGGTAACTCTGGTTTTTGAGTTCACCTTTCTGGCCGATTACGACAGCCATTGGTGGAACTCAATTCCTGCTTTTTACGCCATTTTTGGCTTTGTAAGCTGTATCGTCATCATCTATTTTGCCAAATTTATTGCCAAAAACATTGTAAACCGCGACATCAACTATTATGATTGAGCTTTTAACCATACCGGGTGTCATTTTAATTATCGGAGCAGTACTGCTTGCACTACTGCCTGAAAAATTTCGGAGTTCAGCATTTTTACTTTTCCCAATTGCTGCACTCGCTTTTGTGATTACCCGGCCGGACGGATATTCCGTAACTGCTTCTCTGGGTAATTTCGAGCTCATTGTGATGGAAGTAGATGCACTGAGTCGGGTTTTCGGAATCATTTTTGCAATTACAGCTTTTGTAGCCGGCACTTACGCATGGCACATTAAAGATTTAGGACAACAGGTTAATGCGCTGGTCTATGCCGGAAGTGCACTGGGCGTTACGTTTGCCGGGGATCTGCTCACACTCATCATTTTCTGGGAGCTGATGGCCGTCAGTTCAACGTGGCTCATCTGGGCAAATCGGAATGAGGCTTCAGATAAAGCCGGTATGCGCTATCTGATCTATCACGTATTGGGAGGAGGACTGTTGCTTGGTGGTATTCTCTGGCACTATATGGATACCGGATCTCTTTTAGTTGAATCACTCGCTCAAGAGTATACAATCGGTAATGTGATGATGTTGATTGGTGTATCCATCAACGCGGCTGTAATTCCGCTTCACACCTGGCTGGCGGATGCCTACCCGAAGGCAACTGTTACAGGTGCGGTGTTTATGAGTGCTTTTACGACCAAATCTGCAGTTTATGTACTCATACGGGTCTTTCCGGGTTGGGAGCTACTCATCTGGTTTGGTGCGGCTATGGCTATTTATGGTGTTGTGTACGCGGTAATCTGTAAAGATATCAGGGAAATTCTCGCATATCACATTATCAGCCAGGTGGGATTTATGGTATGCGGTATCGGTATCGGTACAGACCTTGCTCTGAATGGAGCTACTGCCCACGCATACAGCCACATTCTTTACAAATCCCTCCTTTTTATGAGTACCGGGGCCGTACTTTATGCAACAGGCACATCCAAACTTGTACACCTTGGCGGTCTTGCTAAAAAAATGCCTTACGTATTGGGACTCTACCTTGTCGGGGGATTTTCGATCTCCGGATTGCCTCTGTTTAACGGATACATCAGTAAATCGATGACCATCAGCGCCGCCGGATATGCTCATAATGAAGCAGCTATGCTGATGCTTCTGTTCGCTTCCGTGGGTACATTCCTCAGTGTTGGGTTGAAACTCCCCTATTACACTTGGTTTGGAAAAGAGGACAACGACATTGAGGTAAAGCCACTTCCGAAAAATATGTATATCGGAATGGGGATGGCTGCTTTTGCCTGTATTTTTTACGGCCTCTATCCGCAGGCACTTTACATGTATCTGCCATTTGATGCAGACTACAATCCGTTTACCATCTATCACTTTGTAGAAGTCACTCAGATCAGTTTAATGACTTTTGCAGGATTCTGGTTACTCCGTAAGAAACTTGCAGGAGAGTTGATTATCGCGCTCGATGTGGACTGGTTCTATAGAAAAGCAACACCGGCAGCACGCAGAGTATTTGTTCACGGAGTTGATAATTTCTACGATCGGGTTGAAGAGAAGATCTGGGATATTGCCGGGTTTTTGACCAAAAAATTTAAAAATCCGATGTTATGGCTCAATCCATTTACAGATCGTAAAAATGTAGCTTCACGCTACAGCCCGTCGATGGAAGTCATTATGAGCTTCATTCTATTTACAATATTGGTGTTTTCGCTCGTCTACCTTACATGAGAAAAAGAAGTCCGGCAAACTGTTATGAGTCGGCCGGACTGACAACATAAAATAAATTGTTAAAACAGTGAGTTGAGAGTAAATATACTCCACTTATTGGCCGGATTGTGGATCCGGTGCAAGCAACATCATGTAACTATTTAATCTTACTGAAAGGGAATTTTCTATGAATATGAAATGGGAAGAAACGATTGCGCACTATGCAAAAAAATCTAATATCAGTGAACCACTAACGGGTAAACTAACCTCCCTGACGGCACTTCTTGAAGATTATCTTGTTCACAACGATAAAGAACCGCTTCGTGAACTGGCAGCCAACCTACCGGATCAGGCAGCATCCGCTCTCGATCAAAATGGAGGGAAAGCAAACCGGGAGCTGGTAGAAAAAATAAACAGTCTGTCATCAGACGAAATCAGAGGACTTTTACGGCTTACTACAATATTTTTCCATCTCGTAAACTCTCTTGAACAGCACGAGATTATCCGCATAAACAGAGAGCGTTCTAAAACCATTGATGTTGAAAATCCCAGAGCTGAAAGTATAGCCGACGCACTGCGATATTTCAAAGAAAAAGAGATGAGCTACGATGAAGCACTCGAATTATTTAAAAAGCTCGATATTCAGCCAACGGTTACAGCTCACCCAACAGAGGCGCGTCGCAGAAGTGTTCTTTACAAACAGGAAAGTATAACTTCCAAAATTAACCTGTTAGAAAATGAAAACCTTACTCCCAACGAAAAAGATGCTTATCTGCATCAGGTAGTCAATGAAATTGCTCTGTTGATCTCTACCGATGAGGTACGCCCGGAACGTCTCACGGTTGAAGATGAAGTTGAAAACGGTCTCTTCTTTTTTTCCAATACCATTTGGGAAACAGTTCCAAGACTTTATGATGACATCCGGTCTGCTTTTTCTCAGCAATACAATAAAACTCCGGATTTGCCAATCGTTTTGAGATATCGCTCTTGGATAGGAAGCGATCGTGATGGCAATCCAAATGTAACCCGCGACGTTACGTGGAAAACACTAATCTATCACAGACGTGTAGCGCTGAAACTCTATCTGAGAGACCTCAGAATGATTCGCCGATATTTATCAGTGTCCAAAAACTTTGTTGAAGTTCCGGAAAAACTGCAGAAATCGCTTAAAAAAGATGAACAGGATGTTCCTTTAAGTGAGCAATACAAGCGGCCATATAAGAATGAACCGTTTCGCAGAAAGATCACGCACATTATGCACAGGCTGCAAAACATGCTGGATGATTTGGATCAGCCTGAACAAGAGATATTGGCATCAGCAACATACAGAGCCTCAGATTTTGGAAAAGATTTAGAGTTAATCGCTGACTCTTTAAAAGAGTCGGGTCTGGAAGACGTAGCCCGTTTTGGAGACTTTAATGATCTCATAATTCGGGCTAAAACGTTCGGTTTTCACATGGCAGCACTTGATATCCGCCAGCACAGTGGCCGCCACGAAAGTGCCGTTAGTGAACTGTTATCTGCTGCTAATGTTCATACCGACTATGAATCGTTAAGCGAGCAAGAAAAAGTGGACCTTTTGATGTCTGAGCTTCGTAATCCACGACCGCTCGCGCCGGTAAATGCAAAACTGAGTGAACCTACCGAGGAAATTCTTAATGTATTCCGGCTTATTATCACTTTAAAAGAGCTGGACGAAAATTCTTTTGGCAGTTATATCATCAGTATGACACATGGTGTCAGTGATATGCTTGAGGTTGTTCTTCTTGCCAAAGAGACCGGTCTCTGGAGAATGGAAAATGGAAAAGTTGAAAGTGAAATCGATGTCGTTCCGCTGTTTGAAACCATTGAGGATTTGGACAAAAGTGCCGAACAGATGCAAAACATACTTTCAAACCCGGTGTATAAAGAGCAGGTTAAAGCAAGAAACGATTTTCAGGAAATTATGCTCGGTTATTCAGACAGTAATAAAGATGGCGGGTACTGGATGGCCAACTGGGCTCTTCAAAAAGCTCAGCTCGAACTGGGTGAGGTTCTTCGGGAAAACAAGATTGACTTCAGACTATTCCATGGTCGAGGTGGGTCTGTAGGTCGCGGCGGTGGCCGATCCAATCGTGCTATATTGGGGCTTCCCTCAATTAGTAATAATGGACGCATTCGATTTACCGAGCAAGGAGAAATTATTTCCTTTCGATACTCACTGCCGGAAATTACGCGTCGCCACCTCGAACAGATTGTGAATGCCGTTGCAAGGGTTACAGCCGGCGAAGGCCAGAAACCCATTGTTGAGGGCGACGAAACCGAATCGATCATGAACCGGATAGCCGAGGGTTCGATGAAGGCGTATAGAGACTTAATCGATGACGAAGAGTTTTGGCCATGGTTCAAAAAAATCACTCCTGTGGAGCATATCGGTAATTTACCCATTGCTTCCCGTCCGGTTTCGAGAGGTGGAAAAAAAGGCCTTCAGTTTGAAAATCTAAGAGCAATCCCTTGGGTTTTCGGTTGGACACAGGTGCGATATAATGTACCGGGTTGGTTCGGTCTGGGTGCGTCTCTCGAAAAACTTCTGGAGGAGAAACCGGAAACGATGGATCTCCTTAAAAAGTGGTATAAGGAGTGGAGCTTTTTCGGTACCATTGTCGATAATGCCCAGCGAGAAATAGCCCGAACACATCTGCTTACTTCGCAAATGTATAGCGAGAGATCTGATAAGCGACTCCACGAACGGATTATCAAAGATTTTGAGAAGTCCAGGGAGATTATATTGAAAATAACGGAGCAGGAAGATATTCTCGACAGCCGGAAAGTCATTCAAAACTCTATTGCTTTCAGAAATATCTTCACCTATCCGCTAAATCTTATTCAGGTTGAACTGTTGAACAGAAAAGACAGTGCAGAAAGTGAAGAGGAGCTGCAACAACTTAAACAACTGATATTCCTAAGTATCAACGGGGTTGCAGCGGCTATGCAGAGTACGGGATAATCAATATCTAAGGGAAGGTTTTCAACTGCCTTCCCTTATACAAAAAAAGATTTTCTCAGATAATAGACATTGGATAACAAAACCCTTATAATATAGAACACAATATAACAACACCCGGTAAGCCTTTCTTGAGACTGACGCGTTAATTCAACTCTACTCTTCTGAAATACCCTTTATTGGGTGACTAATAATACCAATACAATACAATGACACAACAAGGAACAGTTAAGTGGTTTGATGCTGAAAAAGGATTTGGATTCATTAAACCTAACGACGGAAGCAAAGACATTTTCGTCCACAGAAATAATGTAAATAACCTAGCTCCTAACCAAGGTTTGGAAGATGGAGAA
Source organism: Rhodohalobacter barkolensis (assembly GCF_002834295.1). Classification (NCBI taxonomy): domain Bacteria; kingdom Pseudomonadati; phylum Balneolota; class Balneolia; order Balneolales; family Balneolaceae; genus Rhodohalobacter; species Rhodohalobacter barkolensis. The sequence goes on from NZ_PISP01000001.1 coordinate 1,598,579, forward strand.
GAGGTCGAGTTTGACGTAGAAGAGACTCCTAAAGGACTTAGTGCTGTTGATGTAAACAGCCTTACATACGAATAAGCGATAAATTTTCCGGGTAACCGGAAATAGTAAAGCCCGTTCTGATTTTTCAGAACGGGCTTTTTTCTTTTGTACCCGGAACCCCTAACCGGGCACCTATCTCTCTAATCACTTCATCTGTGCAAAAGCGGCTCTCTTCTTGTCTAAACCTCTATTTTTTGCATCTATACTGTACCTTGTATGCGGAGCAAACTCAAGGCGTCCTTTTTCAATTGGCTCACCGGTAGCACGGCAGATACCATAGGTTCCGTTATCGATACGTACCAACGCTCTGTTTAGCTCATTGATATATTTGCGATTTCTCTGGATTAGCCGGTATGTCAAATCCAAACTCTCTTCACGGCTGCCAAGATCTCCCATGTGGTGAGTCAAGGATGATGCATCATCATCATCAGATGAACGAATATCCTCTATTTGATTTTGTAAATACTCCAGCTCGTCCTGGGCTTCTTCTCTCTTTCTCAATATGATCGCTTCAAAATAAGCAAGTTCTTCCGGTGAGAGGTTCGTTTTAAGTTCTTCAGTTGTTTCGGGAAATTTATTGATTGCTTTCATTGTCTTGGGGTTTTGTCATTCAAGTTTTACTGTATTGTTCTATAAACAGAATACCTAAATAAGCTATATCCCAAAATCGGGGAAAACCCTATGCAGTGTTGAGGTGAAAGAGTATCGGATGCAAACTTTGTGGGGATCTGACCTACTTCAATCCCTGATGTATGTCATATACTACCCTTGCAATGAATGATCCCTTTTAAACAGAAATGAAAAATGAGCAGACCAACAGATACGGATCTGTTCAGATGAAAGCAGTACCATCAAACTCGGAAAAAATTCAATGCGAATTTTTGGCACGTTTATGCAATGCCATGCAGTCTCTTTTTATACTCCGCCTGTATGGCTCTTACAATCTTACCCGGTTTACCGCCACCGATGGCCCGGCCATCCACGTCAATAATGGGTTGAATATCTGTTGTTGTCCCTGTAAAAAAGATCTCGTCCAGTTCATATAAGTCATCCAGACGTACAGGTTCCGTTGTCAATGGAATATTGAGTCCCTCGGCAATGTCGATCACCACACGACGCGTAATTCCATTCAGGATATAGTTTGAAGCAGGAAATGTATATAACGTTTCATCTTTTACAGCAAAGATGTTGGCATTCGGACTCTCTGTGATCACTCCATCACGAATCATAATTGCACTGTTTACACCGGCATCCTTTGCCTGCTGTTTAGCAAGCGTATTTGGCAAAAGGTTCACCGTTTTCAGATTACAGCGGCTCCAGCGTACATCAGGCACCGTAATCACTTTAACACCATTTTCGTGAAGCTCATTATGCGGTTTAAAATGGCCTGATGACAGGAAAAGTGTTGCCGGTACTTCAGGATCCGGAAACGTATGAGTTCTTGGAAATGCAGCTCCTCTGGTCACCTGTAAATAAACTGTCGCCTCTCCTTCAGTGTGACCATTTCTTTGAAGAAGTTCTCTGCTGAGCTCCGGAATTCGATTACGAAGTTCCTGATCTAATTTAATTTTCAAACCTTTCAAACCTTCATCCAAACGATCCAAATGCTCTTTCTCCTGAAAGAATGATCCATTCACAACTCTGGTTACTTCATACACACCATCGCCAAATACAAAGCCACGGTCAGCAATGGAAATAGCCGCATTTTCTTGTTCAATAAAAGATCCGTTTAGATATACTTGCATAGTTGTATAAAACTGATTGAGATTTTAATAGGAAATACTGTAGATGAACACAAATTCGAAGTTTAGAAAATAGGCTTTTAAACATAAAAAGTGGAGCCGTTTTAAATATCATTACATACTCGACAATTGAACTGTAACAATGAGCTATAAAAATCGTAGTATTTTCTAATCGTTCTCACTTTTGAAAAATCTGCTCTCCTTTATGAAAGAGATCAATACTATCATTCATATCCATGCCCCTTCTGAAATTGTTTGGGAAACATTGATGAATTTCCGGGACTATCCGGATTGGAATCCATTTATCAAATCGATTGAGGGTAAACCTGTGAAAGGTGAATCAATCTCTGTAACTGTTCAACCACCAGATGGCCGACCCGTAACTTTCAAACCCAGCGTTCTGAAGTCTGATGATCAAAAAGAGTTTCGATGGAGAGGCAAAGTGATGGTAAAAGGTCTGTTCGACGGTGAGCACTATTTTATTCTAACCAAACTCCCCAACGGAAGCACTGCTGTAAATCATGGTGAATCCTTCAGCGGTCTTATTGTTCCATTGATGCGAGGTGTTCTGCAAAAAACCGAAAGAGGGTTCAAGCGTATGAATATTGCTCTAAAGGAACGGTGCGAACAAAAATATAAAGCGACAAAAAACAACTCTGCTTAAATTTCGGTGGTTGATTCAACCTTTCTCTGTTATCTTAACTCAGAATCTTAAAAAATGCCCTAATGAATCAACTGGAAAAAATTGCTGAATTTCAGGCCTCTGAGGAGTTCATATCCGATCTGAAAAGATATGGTCAGCTTAAGAAGTTAAAAGCAGGAGATGTGCTGTTTGAAGAGAATACGGCAATTCGTGCGATCCCAATTATTCTGAAAGGAAGTGTAAAGGTTTATCAGTCAGATGATGAATTCAAGGAGCTCCTCCTCTACTATCTCAAAGAGGGAGATACCTGCATCATGTCTGTTTTGAATGGTTTGTATAACGAAACCAATAAATTGAAGGCTGTGGCAAATGAAGATAGTGAAGTACTAATGCTTCCGGTTCAAAAATTGGGATTACTCACCAAAAAACATCCCGAGTGGATCGATTATATCTTCAGAATTTATCACCAGAGGTTCCAGGAGCTATTGGACGTGGTGAACGCCGTTGCTTTTAAAAAGATGGATGAGCGCCTCCTTCAGTATCTTCAAAAACAGGGTGAGGTGAGTGGCAGACGATCCATTAAAATTACCCACGAAGAACTTGCCAACGAACTGGGAACTGCACGCGTTGTGATCAGTCGACTTCTTAAACAGATGGAGAGCAACGGCCTGGTCAGGCTCAGCCGGAATAAAATCACCCTTTTGTAACATTTGTAACTGAGTTTCGCTTTTCTTCTCGGTATTTTAATTCTCGTTAACAGTTAAGTCCGAAGCTTATGTAAGAAATATCATCTAGGCCGGCTCTGTATACTGTTAACAATAGAGAATAACCACACAAAATCACTTTATGTTTTCAAATCTATCTGAACAGATATTTACAAACTGGCACCCCATGCGTTGGGTTGCACTCACTTTTGGATTGGTACTGGGCTACAACTGGCTTGTACACAATGCATCACTCTCCGGAGCACTCTCCATTTTCTTTTTGTTTCAAGCCGTAACCAATACAGGTTGCATGGCCGGACAGTGCGCTCCAAGAGCCGTTGCTTCTGACGATCAGATAGAAGACGTAGAATATGAAGAGATTAAATAAAACTGAGATATTGACATGAGTACAGAAACAAAACAGATGAGCTTTAACGACATTATTAAAGGTGAAACCCCCGTTCTGGTTGATTTTTACGCCGATTGGTGCGGACCCTGTAAAATGATGGGCCCCATCCTTCACGATCTGAAGAAGCGATTGGGTGATAGCATTAATATCATCAAGATCGATGCGGAAAAAAATCCTCAGGCGGCCATCAAATACCAGGTTCGCGGAGTTCCAACACTGATTCTTTTCAAAAACGGAGACATTCTCTGGCAGCAGTCAGGAGTTGTACGAACCCCTCAACTTGAGCAAATCATCAATCAAAAAACAGCTGAATATGAGCAGCGATGAAGAGCATAACTATGCGGTAAACATTGCATGGAAGGAAGGGCGGATTGGCACAATGAGTTCACCCGGTCTGGACGAAACCATTGAAGTTGCCACTCCGCCTGAATTTCCCGGCGGTATTAAAGGGATCTGGTCGCCCGAACACCTTTTTACGGCGTCGGTATCCAGCTGTTTTATGACGTCATTTACCGCTGTTGCAGAGTATTCAAAATTTGAGTTTGAGGATCTGAGGATCAACAGTTCAGGTAAAATGAGCAGGGATGAAAACGGCAAGTTTGTAATGAGTGAAATTACACTGAATCCGATTTTAACCATCAGTGATGAGTCGAAAGAGAAAAAGGCATTTCGCCTTCTCGAAAAGGCCGAGGAGATCTGCTTGATTACCCGATCCATTAAATCGAAAGTTCTGTTTGAACCTGTTGTAACCGTTAAAATACCTGCTTGAAATTTTTAAACACTATTCATCAAGAGGGTTGTGGTTATTGGATTGCAGGTTCTGAAAAGGACCTGCAATTTTTTTGTCTTTGGTTTACTATTTTAAGAGAAAATCTTTTGGGATTGCCACGGAAGTATGGAATGGAATTTAAATTTCCGTGCTTCCGTGGCATTTAAAAACCATCATTATTTCTGATATTGATTTAATCCATTACTAAATCATTTTTCATCCCCCTGTCCCCCTTCAAAGGGGGAATTCAATTTCATTTAAAAAACTGAACACTATGCGATTCGAAACAAAAGCCATACACGCCGGACTGGAAATTGAAAATCCTTCTAAGTCGATCATACCGCCAATCTCTCCCAGTACGATTTACGAAATTGATGCCGAGGGCCGCGATGATTCAGACCTTCACTACACCCGGCTTGGAAACCCGAATCGGAATCAGTTTGAACACTTAATTGCCACGCTGGAAGGTGGCGAAGTTGCTGCCGCTTTTTCATCGGGCATAGCGGCCGGAATGGCGGTTCTGCAATCATTGAAACCGGGTGATCACATTATCGTCCCGGAGGATATTTATGCCGGTAACCGCAAAATGATTCACAAAATCATGAGCCGATGGGGGCTTAAATCGAGCTTTATTGATATGACGGACCTTCAGAATATTGAAGATCATATCAATGAGAATACGCAGTTAATCTGGATTGAAACTCCATCCAATCCACTGATGCGAATTACCGATATTACCGCTGTGACACGCCTCGCAAAAAAACACGGAATACGAACCGTGGCCGATAATACCTGGCCCACTCCCGTCAACCAGCTTCCCCTTGAATTGGGTGTTGATCTCGTTCTACACTCAACTTCAAAGTACTTTGGCGGTCACAGCGACATTCTCGGTGGTGCCCTTATTGCAAAAAAGAAGGATGAATGGTTTGAACAGATCCGACTGATTCAGCGAATGGGCGGCGCGGTTCCTTCTGCTCAGGATTGCTGGATGCTGAGCAGAAGTACACGCACACTTGCTTACCGAATGAAAGGACATAATGAGCATGCTGAAAAAGTGGCCCAATTCCTGAATGATCACCCAAAAGTTTCGAAGGTAATATACCCGTGGCTTCCCTCCCATCCCGGACATGAGATTGCCAAAAAACAGATGAAGGGTTTTGGCGGAATGGTATCCTTCCTTGTTGATACTGATCAAAAAGAGGCCATTGCCATAGTGGGACGCTCCAAGCTCATTAAGCGAGCAACAAGCCTGGGTGGAGTTGAAAGTACATGGGAACATCGCCAGAGCAGTGAGGGTGAAGGATCTGTGACCCCCATAAACCTAATCCGCGTGAGTATCGGACTGGAACATCCCAATGATATCATCGAGGATATTGACCATGCTTTGGGAAAGTAGATGTTTCCTTTCTGAATTTATAAAGCATTGTTTATTTTGATCTGATCAATCAAATTAAAACATTTTAAAAACATACTTTTCCATGAATAAAGCGTTAACAGCTATCTGTATATTTCTTGTAATACTCAGCGGTTTTCTATGGGTAAAAGTGACCAATCTTGAAAATCAGGTCCGGGATCTTCAAGATCCATCACTCTATGAAACCATGACTCTCATGCAGTCGGTTGTCCATAAAATTTCATACGCCGTTGACAATGAGAATGTAGAACTGCTCAATTTCTACATCCATGAACTTGAGGAAGCTGCCGAAGAGCTTGTCGAAGCAGATCTCGTCTACCACGACCAACCTGTGGGACAATTGACAGAAACAATGCTGGAACCTACTATTAAAGATTTGGAAGATGCTGTAGAGTCAGGAGATTGGGATCGGGTTATGGATAGAAATATGGTCATGATTCAGGCATGCAATAACTGCCACTCTTCTACCGGTTACCCCGCTATACAAGTAACTGAAAAAGGTGAAGTCAACCCATTCAATCAGGACTTTTCAATACAGGAATAATCTGTGCTCTCAATTGTGGTTATTTTTTGAGAAATAAATAATCTATCTCAAATTTACTTAATTTAATATTAAGTATAAGTTTTTGTTATTATTAGTTTTTTAAAACAAATATATGCGATTAAAAAAGAAAAAAATAACTGTAAGGGTTCTCTCTTTTCTGTGTCTTATATGCAGAGAACCACGATACACAAAACAAGAGTAAATTTGAGAAGTGCTTGAGCACACTTCTCAATAATATTTCAGGGATTGGGGCTGAACACCTCAATCCCTTTTTTTGTGCCTGTATCTCAAAAAACAGTGAGTTTTGGTATTTCTGAGCCAGTCAAAAAATTTACTAATCTTGCGTAACTCATATATAAATAAATTCTTGTCTCCGAACGTGTATCGTCCCCAAAACAAATAACCATTCTGACTGCTACCGAGCCGAAACAAACTACCGTTTCAGTTCGGAGTACTCGCGCTTCAAGATATTTGCTGAGTTAACCAGTTTCTCCTGTTCCTCTTTCGTCAGCTCCGTTCCAATAATTGACGCCACTCCATTTTGTGAAATCAGGCAGGGTGTGGCCAGACAGATATCGCTGATTCCATACTCACCCTCAAGATGATATGAAACCGTGAGAACCCGCCTCTGATTTTTAAGAATCGCTCCCACAATCTGTACCAATGCGAGACCAACTCCGAAGTTTGTAGCGCCTTTGTAATCGATTATATGATATGCAGAATCCCTAACTTCCAGTTCAATCTCCTTCTTCTTTTCCGGCCAATTATCTATTCCCAGCTGCTTACTGTACTCATCGAGTTGAACGCCTGAAATATTAGCCATTGACCAAGCCGCAAACTCGCTGTCGCCATGCTCTCCCAAAATATATGCGTGAATACTCCCTACATAAACATTAAAAAATTCACTTAATAAATATTTAAAACGTGAACTGTCCAATACCGTCCCGGAGCCGATCACCCGGCTGCGATCCCACCCGGAACGTTCGAGCGCAATTTTTGTAAGGATATCTACCGGATTCGTTACCACCACTATGGTAGCTTTTGAATCCTGAGCAGTAATCTGATCCACTATTCCCTCAATTATGGCGCTGTTTTTCTTCAGCAGATCCAGGCGTGTCTCTCCTTTTTTCTGAGCTGCACCGGCCGTAATTACAATGACATCCGCATCTGCATAGTCCTTTTCCGAACCTGCATAAATATTGATTGTGGGATAAAAGGGCAGTCCGTGAGACAAATCCAGAACCTGCCCTTTACAGAGTTCATTATTGAGATCGATCAGGCAGATTTCATCTGCTGCTCCATTTTGTGCCATTGCATATGCGAATGTAGCGCCAACAGCCCCTGCCCCAACGATTGCAACTTTTCGGGACTTCCAGGCCGAACTCCCTTTCTGATGATTACGATCTTCTTGCTTTTTCATGATGTGAATTCAAGTGAGTGTTTCTAATATGTTAGTTAAATAGGAAAACTCTTTGCATATGACATCCGTTCAAACTATGTAATCATGGTAGAAGTAAGCAATGATATAGTGTAATCATTTTTTAATAAATTGAATGATGATGAAATGTAATATGTATATATAATAGAATGGTATAAATCCCAATAAATAGTGGTACGTCATGGAAGAGAAAAAAAATAAAGAGCCTGAAAAAAAGAAAGAGAAAACCAAGCTGGACAAAGAGCTCGATAAAACATTTCCGGCCAGTGACCCCCCCTCTCATACCAGGCCGGGCTATGGTCGGGATAAAGATGACGACAAATAATTTATAGCCTTGTCAGATTCAAACGGCTGAATTTTTAAGCACTAACTTCTTCTTGCAGGGATTCTTCAAGTTCTTTCACGGAGTTAAAGAGCTCTTCGAAGGATTCAATCTCATAATAGCGAGTCTGAATCTCAGAGGTTATAAAGTCGTTTTCGAGCACCTTATTCACTTTATAGGGCAGAACTTCGATGTCATCCTCAAAAATATGATCTGTTTCTCCGGCCGATGATATAATTCCGGCACCGTAGATTCGTGTACCTTTGTTTTGCTTTATCAAACCAAATTCTACTGTAAACCAATAGAGGCGCTGCAGCTGTTTCTCTACAATTTTATTGTGGCCGTATTCAACACCTAGCTTTCCAAACTCTTCTACAAAGCGGGCGTAATCTGAGTTCATCAGCAGCGGGATGTGGCCAAAAATATCGTGAAACATATCCGGTTCCTCGAGGTAGTCGAGCTGGTCCATTTTTCGCAGCCATATAGAGGAGCAAAACTTCTTTTCAGAAAGCAGTTTGAAAAAATCATCCACCGGTATCAGTCCCGGCACTACCACAACCGACCAACCATTTTGTGCCATCAGATATTCATTCAGTTTATCAAAATTGACAATTTCATCCGGATTTAAAACATCACTGAGCTGATCCAGGCAGTTCAGATATTCAGGATGCGCTTTCCCGGGCAGATTTGCCTGCTGGCGCTCAAAGAGTGTCTTCCAAACCTTACGATCTTCGTCGGTGTACTTACTGTAGTCCTGCGTCATTTTTTCCATCTGTAGATAAATATATAGTCTTAATAGATTCATAATTGATCAAACAGGAATAACAAATAGAAATGCACCTCATTCGTTCCGGTTTAATCTAAAATCTTAAGATCTTTTTTGAACCTCGTTTTAGATTGTCGCAACTCATTTGAAGTACACAGTAATCGAAGAACTCTGATTATCTCATTTTTTAACCCGATTTAAACAATATTTCAATCCCTCCTCTTGTTAAATATCCGGCTTAACATTTAGATAACATTTTCCTAACAGTGGTTTCCTAATATTTAAAGAGGCCAGTGGGAAATCATCACTGTCAAAAAATCTAAATTAACTCGATTGAAAAAGTCTCCAAAAAAAAGTGGTGAATACATTAACCCCGCTATCAAATGGGTTCAGGTACTGTTGCTCATTTATCTTCTTCTTGCTGCAGTATCCATCATTGGCGATGGATTTGAAATAGCCTCAGGTGGAGCCGCAGTTGAACTCTTTTCATTCGCTACAAATCCGGTCATTTCGTTGATGATTGGCATCGTAGCAACGGCCACTATTCAAAGTTCAAGCACGGTTACATCCATTATTGTTGGGCTGGTTGCCGGCGGACTCCCGTTATCGATGGCCATCCCAATGGTTATGGGTGCAAATATTGGCACATCTCTGACCAGTACAATTGTAAGCCTTGGTCATGTTAGGGACGGCGAAGAGTTTAAAAGAGCTTTTTCAGCTGCAACTGTTCACGACAGTTTCAATGTTCTCGCGGTTCTTTTGCTTTTGCCGCTGGAACTTATATTTCACCCCCTTGAAAACGCGTCACTTTGGATTGCAGGTTTTTTTGCAGCTGAGATCACGGCCACAGGTGCTGACCTAAGCAGCTTCAACTTTATTTCATTGGCGATATCTCCTACTGTAAATCTTTTGACAGCAGCATCATCGATCATTCAAGGTGTTTGGCAGGGAATTATACTTATCATAACCGGTATTGCGCTCATACTATTTGTTGTCCACACTGTCGGAAAAATCCTAAAAAAACTGCTGACCGGCAGAGCACTTGAAATTATGAATTCGGCTGTGGGACGCGGTCCTATTTCCGGGATAGGTGCAGGCAGTTTGATTACCATACTGGTTCAATCCTCATCTACAACAACAGCCCTCATCGTGCCAATGGCAGGCAGTGGATTAATGACCATGAAACAGGTATATCCATTTACGCTTGGCGGGAACCTTGGAACTACAGTAACTGCATTATTGGCGGCTACAGCTATCACCGGTACTACAGCTATTCTGGCATTTCAAATTGCCCTGGTACATATGCTGTTTAACCTTACTGCCATCTCGCTCATTTATTCCATACCCTTCTTGAGGAATATTCCACCTGCACTGGCAGAAAATATGGCGGCCGCAACTCAAAAAAATAAGTGGTTTGTTGGTGCTTATATCGTCACTCTGTTCTTCTTAGTACCTCTTCTTGTATTGGGTATTTCAAGAGTATTCTTTTAAAGAGGAATCTTTGTATTCATAACTGTCACTTTTCTTATTCAAGACAGATTAAACAATATATATTGAATCCAGATCTTTTTATTTGATCTTGTAAACCTCGAACATCCCTCAGATTATGAGAGACACATGAACAATTTCGTTTTACGTCTTTTAAGATCAACTTTTAGACCAAAAGATACCGCATCAACCCTACCCTTACTTTTATGGAATCGTTAATTTATTTTTTAAATCCTTTTCTAAAAATTAACATACAGTAACGAGTAGGTGGGAAAAGCTATCGGATTCCTGCTGCTTTTTATATGACAAAGTCTCATCATATATCGCACGGGTTTCATTGTTTGAAAAAAAAACAAAAATCAGCAGGTATAAAAAAAATACATACAACTGAATGATGAAACTCAAAAAATATCGCGTCTTACGAAATTGAGAAAGAGTCTATTGATATCTGTCAATTTTAATATGGTTAGGAAATCGACGGAGCCAAAGTCATGATCAAATGCAGGATAGCTGGCCACTTTTGATCCAATTTCCAAATATTTCTGAAAGAGAACAGGCGCCTCAATTGCATCCTGCATCAAGTGTCTAAAATCCGGAGGCTGTGGAATTTCATAATTTGCATGAACCGGAATCATGTAATCTGAACTGCAATAGCCATTTTTCTTTAACTGCCTGTAAAAATTCCAGCCTTCACTGTAATCATTCAGAAAGAGAGAAGAACAACCGAAAATTACACTCTTCTTCATACTCCTCATGTAAGCTGCAACCCCTTTCCATAGCAAAAAAAGAACTCTGCTGTTTCTATACTCTTTGCGAATACAAGCCTTTCCTGCTTCAACAGATCTTCTAAGTAATGGCAATGGTATCATATTCAGGTCAAATTCATTTTCAGAATAAAAACCCAGGCCTTTCTTAGCCATTTCGTAGGTCTGGAGTCTATATGTACCGGCAAGCAATCCATTATTTTTATCGAATACCAGCAAATGATGGAATTGAGTGTCATAAAAATCGGTATCCATCTTTTCGGGTGCTCTATCTACAAAATTCTTCTCACATTCCTCACAGAACACATCATAGCGCAGCCTGAGGGCCATTTCTATTTCGTTTGTTTTATTTGCTACAAAAACAATAAATGACCCATTTTTGAATAATATATTTTGGGCTTCCTTTCCGCTGTCCCAACTTTTCAGATTATTTATGTTGATTACCATCTCTGCAAATAGTTCGTTACTCTTTTTCAAATATCGAGATGGCAGGTAAAGAAAAAGTATCCTTATGAAAAGCTCATTGTAACATTTTTGTTATGCAGATGTAAAGGGCCTATCCAACCACTTTTAATCGATGATGCAATCGCTGATTATCCGCAAATATCATTTTTTTTAAGGCCGAGTTAGACGATTTATTTACTTAAAACTCTTGACAGAATTCTTGGCACTACAGTTACCGTATTGGCGGCGGTTACAACCTTAACAGGATCAACTGCAAACTTTATGTTTCAAATTGACTTGAGCATCTGCTATTAAAGCTAACATCAATAAAATTGATTTTTCTATTCCATTACTGCAAAATATCCCACTATATTTAGCAGAATACATCCCCCCCCCATAACCAATAAAATAAATGGCTTGCAGGTACTTTAGGTTGACAATCTTTACTAGGTAATTCCTCAGATTATAGTTCGTATTTCAAAAACGTTATTAAAAAACTCATCTATGTTACTAGCAAATGCATACATTTTTAAAACCGATTCATATAGATTTTTAAACCTGTTTTTGGTTATCTGATTTTTAAGGAATAAGAATAACTGGAACTTTTTCTATTAACCTTTACAAAGGGCTTTTCATAAGGTTCTATTGTCACTTATGTTCCTGCTATTTACATCTTTTGGTTTATAAGTTTCATCTTCTAATTAATTACCTCATCAACCCGAACGAATCTCACTCGAAGAAGCTTCTGCTGTCAACACCCGGCACTGAGTATGAACTCTGATTTCACTCATAGAAAAACAGGGATATATAAAAGCCTAATGTTTGTTTTAACCTTCTAATCGACAGACGCTTGACCACTACATTTCAATTCGGATTAATCCTGAACGCCCTGTTCTTTCTTTTCTACGGTTTTCAATCCCTGAATTCACAGTTAATGATTGATGAATTTAAGCGGTTCGGCATGACTGATTCACAGCGAAAGTTTACAGGGATCTTGCAAATTGCAGGATCAGCCGGGGTGCTTGCGGGCTTGATAATTCCTGTCATTGGACTCCTTGCTGCAGCCGGCTTTACTGCCATGATGCTGGTGGCCTTCCTGGTTCGAATTAAAATAAAAGACAGTATTCTTCAGGCTATGCCATCCATCATTTTTATTCTGATCAACGGGTGGCTGACAGTGGGATTTTTTAAGCTTTGGTAAATTGGATTGCATGCTAAATGAATTTTGTAGAAAATGCGATATAAGACCTGTCAGCGTTCAAAGGTCCTGACAGCGTCTTGGTTTCTCGCAGAGTTTCGCTGAGGGATGTTTGTTATTAGATGTGTAACGCATTAAATCAACTCCGGAGGAGTATCCTGTTTATAGCATTAAATAAGTTATATGGGATTTGCTCCTTAGGAGCTTCCTGCTACACAGGACGAGATAAATAGCACAAAACAGAAAGGACACTCCTATGGAGTGATGGCTTTAATCCACTCATCTTTCTAAAAACAGGCTATTCCTACGGAATAATATTTATCTCGGTAAGAGGCGTTCTATGCGAGCCTGCAAAATTCTCGCAGGGATAAATCCCGCGTTCGTGTGTACAATCCATAAATGGGTTTTTATAATAGAAGACCTGTCAGCGTTCAGAGATCCTGACAGCGTCTTGGTTTCTCGCAGAGTTTCGCAGATGAATTCGCGGATTTTCGCAGAGTAAACTCAATACATTTTGGAATTTCTGTGCTTCCGTGGCAGATAAATGTAAGTTGGTCACGAAGACACAAAGTCACCAAGGGTGTATATAAATAGGAAAAACCCCGAATTTTGGGGCTTAATATATTATAAAAGCCCTATCACCAGAGAGAGCACCAGGAATGTAAAGGCAGGCAGTGATTTTTTGAGCGGATCACTGATTTTTATGTGCATGGATACGGCTCCCAGCATCAGAAAAGCAATCCCGAATGCGGCAACGGCTTCAACCTGCGGATAGTAAATAGAGGCGATAAGAAGAATAGCCAAAACAACTTTAGCTGTGCCCACCGCATACATAAACCAAATTGGCAGACCATAGTTTTTGAACTCCTCTTTGATATCATTCGCATCACCGCCTCTCCAGGCCGTGGATTTTTTTGACCGGACAAGCCACACGTTGAGTATACTTAACCCAACAATCAGTTTTAGTGCTATCATTACAAATTCCATAATCAAATCCCTTTTATTTCAATATTACTGTTAAGTATCGGTTGAAAGGTCGCTCAAAAAAGTCTATAAACCACCATCCCCTTTGCAGTTCAACCGATTGAATAGATGAACCGTTCAAACTCGTCAAAGAAATAGCTAAGGCGCTATCCACCATTCTGTATCCTCATTATCACCCATAATCTTCTCCGACCTGATGTGCTTTACGCCATCCAGCTGCAGAAATTCCATGCGTTCTGCCTCTATTTTGATCAGGCAAAAGTTCGGTGAACCCTCGAGGTGCCAGTGATAAGCCTCTTTCGGGCTCTTTATCACTGTTCCCGGCGGAATGACGGACGTGTATGAGTGCGGACTTTTACTTCCGCGGGTGTCCCAGTTTCGTTTATACTCTTCCCCTGCCTTCACTACAGATGCGCTGCCTGAAACTCTGAGCTGCAGCTTTATTTCATCATCATAAAACAGAAGACTCACAGAATCATTATCCCTGATTTCAAAGACTTTATCGGACCGGCTGTCTGTATAAATCGTGAACATTCGATCTTTTGCAAAATCTCGCAGCACGACCGTTCTCTGCTGAGGTGTGTTATTTTTATCAACCGTGGCAAGCGTCACATACCGAAACGGATGCCCGCTTTCGGTCACGGCCTCATTAATCCGTGCTAATACACGTTCCCAGGCTTCAGCTAATGTCATCTCGGGAGTTACGACAAATTGTTTACTCAATGGATTCTATTTTTTGGTTCAATCGACTTGTTAGATATTGCAGCTAACAGATGATTTCATCTTACTACAATAGAATTGCGCACTGAGTTCAGATACGGCTCCGACCGATGGCTGCCAAACATAACCCCTCAAAAATTAAACAATGAATCTTAAACGTATCATCCGTTGGCTTCTGCTGATCTGCATCATACTGTTTCTTCTGATTCTTACGTGGTGGGCCATCGCCGGCGGGGTGCATCAGCTCTCTCACTCCAATACCCTTGGACAACACATTGAGACCGTTGTACAGCTCCTGTGCGGAGTTCTGAGCTTTTTAACCGTTTCCACCTACTTTGTGTTGAAAAAATGGGCCTCGTTCATTCGGGTGGCCTGGATTTTTTCATTGGTTTTAACAGCCGGACTTTCAGCATTAGTCTGGGGTCCGCCAATGCCGCTCATCGCACTGCTTTTCGCAGCAGTCGCTCTACTTGCTGCCTATATTATCTTGTGGGGATTGCAACGTCTTTCAGTTGAGTAAAATCAGACGATTAAACTCTGTAGAAATTTTCACTCGAACTATATGTGAAAATTAGAAACATAGATTTATAATCTGCTAATTTCTATTGTTACTGCTGGACGATGAAGAGTTATTCCTCGATGATCTTGTTCTGCTCTCTGATGATCTGTTTCTGTTTGAAGATCTCCTCACTGTAGCAGACCTTTCCGACGACCGGCTAACAGTTGACCTGTTTACTCGTTCGAAAGAACGCGTTAGGTTCGAAGGGTTGCTTTGGGAATTATATCTACTGGAACCGTTACTGCGATTAAAATTTCCATGCATTGAATGCAGTGATCTATTCCTGTTAAGACGCTCTCTGTAATCATCGTCTAATTTACTTCGATTGTACTCATTTCTGTCACGAGCGGTTACCCTTTCGACTGAAACTGGAGGAACAATCCTGTCTCGAGATGTTAAAACGAAAACATCGCTGCGTGAAAGTCCTGTAGTTCTGTGATTGTTTCCTTGCTGCGACATATTTTTGCTGCCATATGAATGAATACCGTCCCTATAGTTGGGAAAAGCCGTATCCCAATAGTACCACTTTGCCCAATTGTTGTAATAGAAGCTATACATATAGTGGTTTGAATAGTATGGCGGATAATACTGACTGTAGAAGTTATGAGCTTGGTTTTCCCTTATGCTTCTATAAAAAAAATTATTTGAATAACCGGGATAGTTGAAGAAATATGAAGATGTAAATGGGGAGTAAAAGTAACTGCTTGTCGGATGATGATAGCTGAAATGAAAGGATCTCAAAAAATTTCGATCAGTTGCCAAATCAATCCCGTGATAGCTAAACCAATGTTTGGTTGGATAATCTATGTAGTAATAAGCGCCGTAAATCTCAACCCGGTTATCCTCAGATAATGATACTTTGAGACTTTCATCATAAGACGTTGCGTTGAAGTTGGTATAGCAACCTGAAAGCATCAAGCCGGCAACAAATATTATTGATAACTGTACCAAATATTTTTTCATAATAGTACCCTGAAATATGTTTATACCCTGTCTCTATATAAAATAGATATGCATAATTGATAAACAATCACATATACATGTGATATTGAGAAAAGAGAATAAACGACTGTATTCACTTTTTTGTAGAGATGAATTGACTCTTGAGTATAATGCTTCCTTCAAAGACAATATGTGTTATGCTGATATTTTTGAGGCTTAAACCCTTAGTTAAGTATTGGTTTCTATAACAACGATTTATGTAAACAAAATTGAGAAAAAATTTTAAGAAAACACCAGCTTCTACAAACTATAAGTATGCCATGTGCCCAACTTTTTGAATAAATATCAAAAAAACGGCATTTCCAGCAACTCACTTGACATTATCCAATATCTTGGCTTAGTTGATTTTATATAAAATCAAGAAGATTTAATCTCCTGAAATCTAAGACAGCTCATCCGTTAATTAATAAAGTGGGAGCTAATTATGATTCTTTTAGCTAAAAATTTAAGCCGAGAGATACCATTAAATTTTATATTCGCCCTATTCTTTTTTACAGCCCTTACGGGACTTCAATCCGGTCATGCTCAGTCCCCTCAAAATGATCATTCCGGGCAGTGGGATGTTCATTCACCCGGCGGGGAAACCTCATGTGCCGATGGAACAGAGTTTAAGTATTACACACGGGAGGGTAACCCGGACAAATTATTAGTATACTTTACCGGTGGTGGGGCATGCTGGACAGGGGAACAGTGTGATACTGAAACAGATCCTACTCCATACGCTTATAATCTGGCAAACAATGACCCTCAAAATAAGAAGGGAATATTTAATCTATCCCATCCCGAAAATCCATTTAATGATTATACGATAGTATACGCACCGACCTGCACGGGAGATGTGGTTCTGGGCGACAGCGTGGCTACCTATCATTATCAAGTTGAAGATGAACCTGAAAAAACCGTTACCGTCCATCACAAAGGGTATCAAAATGGCAGATCAGTATTAAACTGGGTTTATGAAAATGTGGACAAACCTGAAACAGTCGTTGTGAGTGGAAGCAGCGCCGGAGGTCTGGCGACTCCATTCTATGCAAACATCATCGCAAATTACTATCCGGAAGCTCGTGTAATAGGTATCGGTGATGCCGCAGGGGCCTTCAGGAAATCGGCTACAGAAAAAGCGGATTTAACCTCCTGGAATATGGAGAAAACATATGAAAACCATGACGCCTTCAACAATCTCAGCTCCCAAAATATCGGTATTGAAAAACTTTATACCTCAGCAGCTAATCAGCAATTGGAGAACCTGGAATTGTACCAGGTAGACCAGGCCAATGACCATGTTCAACGCTTTTTCCTGAGACTGGCGGAAACTGAGGATCCCGATATTTCAGCTCTGATTCAAAAGAACAGACGTGATATTAGTGACAGTGATCCCGAATTTCAGTCCTTTATGGTTGGCGGCAGAGAACACACGGTTTTTAATCGCTCACTGTTTTATTCGTACCGGGCCAATGGAATGTTATTCAGGGACTGGGTGAAAGAAATTTTAGATGGACATTCCGTGGAGAGCGTCCATTGTCAAAATTGCGAACGTCCTGATTTCAGATATACAGCAGCAGATCAACGAATCATTGAAAAAGTGAAAAATCTATTATCCGGTGAAGAGCAATGGAATTCGGAGGATGATTTTGAAAATAATCGCGACTGCTCAGAATCCAGCGAATCCTACAGCTTGCGTTGCAGCCTGGTTGAAGCAACAATGGATGAAGAAGGTGGACCGGGTAGCTTTCCGGTAACCTACTTGTTTCTCTATGAGATCAGAGACAGAATTGGAGCATATGATTCCGATGATAGAATCATTGTGGAATTTAACAATCAAGATAAAAGAACCTTTCAGGATATAAAACAACTTATAGAGCAGGTTGAAAATGAAATTGATACACAGCTAAACATTTATAAATAATCAAAAGAGGCAATACAATGTATAGCACTATACCACTTCTACTTTCGATTTTATCGTTCATTTTAATACTAAATACAGGTTTTAAATAAAGGAGACTATTAATGCCAGCTATAGTCAATTTACACAGTTCATAAAAAATAAGCCTGCGGAATTAGCAGAAACCCTCTATAGAGAAGTATGCTAAATTCTATCCTCCAAACGGTGGAATGGTTGAAGGAACAGTAGGTGTAAAAAAGGTCATCGAAGGCTTAATTGGTGCCGGACTTATCATCAAACCGGAAGCCCAAGAGGTCGAAATCTTTGGGAATCATACATATTGCATATGAATATGGTATCGGAACGGTATTTAACAGGGAGGGTGAAGAAATCCGTAAGGAGCGAAATGTCTGTATATGGAAAAATATCGATGACAACTGGAAGATTTATCGCGATATAGTGCAGGGAGTACAGATGCAGTAGGTGCTTAACCCGAATTATTTACAAATGGATGCATTTTACCTGAAAAGATTTAAATCAGGAGTAAATATAGGTTTTGATTTTTTAATAGTCATATGAATTCTAACCCTAAATTTTGAGAGGTAACCATTATGGACTATCCGGTTCAGCAACAGTTTGAAGCCTTTAATAACAGAGATATAGACGCTTTCATGGAATCCTACGCGCCTAAAATAACGGTTGAAAATGGCAGCGGCGAGGAGATGATGAGTGGAAGTGAAGAAATTCGGACGTTCTACAGCAGCGTATTTAAAAACAGTCCTAATCTTCACTGTGAAATCGTCAACCGGACATCTGTCGGAGACTGGGTATTTGATGAAGAGAAAATTCAGGGACTTAATGCTGAAGGATTTCCCGAAGAGGCGCATGCAGTGGTCGCATACTTAGTAGATGACGGACAAATTACGTTCGTACGGATGTATACCTAAGTATCAGCTTAGGGACCTCATATGTTTGAAATAATAATTTTACATCTGATAGTTAATTATGGAATCATCAGATATAAAGGCGAAAAAAAGTAGATTATTCATTAAACCAGAGTCAGTAGGTAACGTTACAGGATACCTGCTGATTATTCTTCTCACAGCGTTTTGTTATTCCTCAGCCGCGGTTGCCCAGCCCACACTTGTGATCGAAAACGGACGCGTGATCATTGGTAACGGAACGGTTTTGGAACAAGCATCGGTAGTCGTTGCCGGCGATAGTATCTATTCGGTAACCCAGAAGCCGATTGAAGCTCCTGATGCACGCCGCATTGACGCTTCCGGGAAGACCGTGCTTCCAGGCCTCATCGACGCCCATGTTCACCTTACTATTCCCCCGGAAGGGCGAGATTCGGCTGCTGTTGCCCGGCACCTTAAGGAAAACGTCCCCGATATTCTTCGGAATTTTCTTGAGCATGGGATAACCACCGTCCGCTCGACAGGAAGCTACTGGCCATCGGGAGGCGAGCTTCGAGACCGGATCGCCGATGGTGAGCTCGAAGGGCCGCGTATAATGACCTCGGGGCCCGTGTTTACGGCCGATGGTGGTCATCCCGCTACGACCATCTGCGAGGGCAAGTTCTCCAGAGTTAATATAACCGGCCAAGATTCTTACTGCAGCGACCATCTCGCCGAAGTGGTAAGCGGGCCCAAAGAGGCACGGAAGAACGTGCGCCGATTGACTGAGGAGGGGGTCGATTTTATTAAACTCGTCTCCGATAGCATCAACCCCCCTGTTCAGATTGATGAGGAGATCGTTGAGGCTATCGTGGAGGAATCCCATCGGGAAGGAGTAAGGGTGGAGGGACACGTGTATGAAGCCGAACAGATGGAAAGCTACGCCAAAATGGGCATGGATGGGTTTGCTCATCTGGTACATCCGGCCACTATCCCCGAAGGGCAGATGGATCGCTTTGCCAATTTTTTAGCAAACGAACGTACACCGGTAACGACAACGCTGTCATCAATCCTCCTGTTCGCTGAGGGCGGTACAAATCCTAAGGATATTGAAGCCGTGCTCAAAGGCGAATCTTCTGCTCGCAAAGTAATCGAATCGGGAGCCTGGGAGGCGACTGCCTTCGCCGAGGCCGGGGTTCCGGTTGTGGTTGGGTCGGACTGGTGGAGCGGACTCAACGTGAGCCATCCCGCCGTTCAGCCCGGCGCGGTGACAATCACAGAAATGAAAATGCTCCGATGGGGCGGACTTTCCCGAGAAGCAATCATCAAAGCCGCCACCGTTAATGCAGCCAATGCATTGGAGATGGGTGATGAAATAGGAACTCTTGAAGAAGGTAAACTTGCCGATCTGATTGTGGTGGATGGGAATCCACTTGAGGATCTTTCAGTGTTGGAAAATATGGAGATGGTTATACAAGGAGGAGAAATAGTTATATCTAATCTTGAATATTAAAATCATGAGTATTCAACAGTATCAAGAGTCAGAGGTTTTTTATCAATCGACTGCGAATGCGCCCTCACAACAAAACAAATTCACAAGGTTACCCGGTTAGGGGCTTGGCTCCTGTTGATCAATATTATTTTATTTGTTCTGCCTTTAACGACAGTGACCAAGCTTCTTAAAGACAGTGTGCCTCTATAATTAATTGAAATCTATAATCATATCCATCACGAAATATCGACTCAAATCTCTGATCATTTAAAAAAAATGTTCTGTACTGGAAAATTTTATTCTTAATCAAAACTAAGATTACTATGAGTAACGCAAAGCAACAGACAGCGGATGAACTTTTAAAACAAATCACCGGCCACTGGGCCGGTCAAATCGCGCATGCGGGTGTTAAGCTGGGCGTCTTCGAGGCACTTGCTGATGCACCTCGTTCGGCTGATGCCGTGGCCGAAACGCTGGAGCTCGATCCCGAGAACACCTACCGCCTCCTACGCGCCCTCGGGACGCTGGACTTTCTTCAGGAACGCTCCGAAGGTACCTTCGAGATTACCGAGAAAGGCGCCCTGTTGAGCAGTGAGCATCCTCAAAGCTTTCGGAGCGCAGTTCTTCTAGAACATGGATACGAATTCCCCGCCTGGACCCATCTTCCTAAACTAGTGCGAACTGGACAAGCGGATGGCTTCAAAGAGGAGTATGGGCACTCCGGCTACGAGTACACGGAAATCGATCCGGAGTATGCTGAGGTATTCGACCAGGCCATGACCAGCAATTCCGAGATGGAGGCTGCAGCCGTACTCGACGTGCTCGACAACGGCGACACGCTCACAGGGGTCAGTCATCTCTGTGACGTAGGTGGCGGGCGCGGTTATCTGCTCAGTCGCCTGCTCCAAGAGCATGCTAACCTTACCGGCGAGGTGCTCGACCTGCTCTCTGCCGTGAAGGAGGCCGGTGCGGTGCCGGAAAAAATGGGCGTGGCTGATCGAATCACCTTCACGGGAGGCGACATGTTCGAGAGTGTACCCCAGGCGGACGGTTACATTATGAAGCACAACCTGCATGCATGGAGCGATGAAGAGTGTATTCAGATATTACAGAACATTCAGGCCGCAGCACCGAAAGGAGCCCCGGTACTGAGCGCTGAGTATGTGGTAACCGATTCATCGACAGACTTCACAAAGCTCTACGACATCAAGATTATGGTGGCGACCGGCGGACGGCAGCGCACCCTCGAAGAGTACGACGCGCTTTTTTCGCGTGCCGGAATGAAGCTGGCAGCTCATCACGAAGCAGATGATCAACTGATAAGCGTGGTGGAGGGGCGTACGGCCTGAGCCTCCCAAAACAATACGTATCCAGCTTCCCTCCTCTCATTCTACTGATCGATAGGACTGAGAAACTGAATTTTTATTTGAATTTATTTTCTAAAATTTTATTACAATGGTTTATGGAGAAAAATACGTTTTTTCAGAGTATATGGGGTTTTATCAAGGGAACCTTCATTCAGTCGTTGAAATGGATTCTGCCAAACCGTTCAAAAGAGGATAATCCTAATAATGAGGCTCCGGGTGTTTATACAGAAGAAGCAGCCGACCCTCCACAAGCTATTGAAGAGGTAGAAACAGCCATTCCGGTATTTATCGGCTACACAGAAACCAAGGTTAATACTCCGGTTAAGATCACTTCTTTCAATGGATACATTGAAAAATTTGGCGGAGGAACACATCACTTTGGAACGATTGAGATTGATCCGACCGGGAATATTCATCTGCCTGACCTTAAGCCCATACCTGATTACAGGCTGTTCTATTCAGTAAAGATGTTTTTTGCCAATGGCGGTGGAAAGTGCTGGATTATTTCGGCTGGAACGTACACCGGCACGGTAAATAACGAAGATCTTCTGAACGGATTAAAGCTTTTAAAGCCGGAGGATGAACCCACACTGCTTGTCTTTCCGGATGTGAACAGTCCGCTGAATTCCGGAAGGTATGAGGAGGTCTACAACGAAGCACTGGACCACTGTTCAGACAATCTTCGTTTTTTGATTTGCGATGTTGAGATGGTACAGGATGCAAATGACACAATTGGAAAGTCCGCATCAGAGTTCAGGAATAAAATTGGAAGCAATAATCTAAAGTTTGGGGCCGCCTATTTCCCGGATCTGAAAACAACGTTGTCCTACGATTTTTCAGAAGATGATATTGTGATAGTAAAAGACGGGAATCAATATGTATTGCGACATTCTGATGAAACAGTACAGGCTGAACCGGATAAGGAAAGCGAGTCGTTCTTTCATGTTGTTGATAGTCCGGGCAAAAACACCTATCAAACCATCAAAAAAAAGCTCAATTCGATACAGCTGGAACTGCCGCCCTCCGGAGCTGTGGCGGGTATTTATGTCAGGGTGGATTATAGCAGAGGCGTCTGGAAAGCACCGGCCAATGTTTCTCTTAATGGTGTTACATCTCCCACCGTTAGAATTGATGATCATAGTCAGAGCCTATTGAACGTGCACAGTTCGGGTAAATCGATCAATGCCATAAGGAGTTTTGAGGGACGGGGAATTATGGTATGGGGTGCCCGCACGCTTGCCGGTAACGACAATGAGTGGCGGTATGTTCCGGTACGCCGCTTTTTCAACATGGTGGAAGAGTCGGCCAAAAATGCGACGGAACGGTTTGTATCTGAACCCAACAATTCGACTACATGGTCAAAAATAAAAACCATGCTTGAGAACTACCTTTACACGCTCTGGAAATCAGGTGCGATGGCCGGTGCCAAACCCGACGAAGCTTATTTTGTGAAGCTGGGGCTGGGTGAAACCATGACAGCCAGACAAATCGAGGAAGGTCAAATGATTATAGTCATCGGAATTGCAGCGGTTCGTCCGGCCGAATTTACCATTCTGCAGTATTCCCACAAGATGCTGGAAGCCTGAGCCAAACAGTTCAAGGTGAATTTTTAGGCCTTATTTTTAACACAGCAGAGATAGAGATAATGTTCTGATCTCTTTTACCTAGTCAGAATTTTGTTCAGTATCAGTAAAAGACTATAGGAAGGTGGCCCCTAACATTAACCTTCGGGTCCTAAATTCGTTAGAAATGTTATAGTGAATATCTACGAATTAATATTGTCCTTAGTACTTTTGAACCGCCAAAAGTACTCATTTTCATGACCGGAGAACCATCCGGTCATGTGCTCCGCAGAATCAGGCCGATTCGATTCAAAAGAAAAAATGGTAAAGTCTACAAAGTGCAGGAGATCCGGATGATGCATCAGGAGAGACACGGCAAATCCCTGCAGTTTTACTATACCGTCAAAACCAACAAGAGTGAGTACCGTTGACTGATGCTCGACCGCCACACCCTCAGCTGGAGATTGGTTGAGATTGTAATTAAAACCTGAACAGCCAATCATGCCCAAAATACTTTCGGTTTTTAAAACGGAACGGCTCGAGGTCTCCGGATTGTTTTTGCTTATCCCACAACGAACAATCTATACAACTTCCAAACCCATGCCGGCGTGAAACTGCTGCTGATTTTTACTTTCTTACCCTTTTTTGCCATGACTCAGATAAGCTCCACCGACTTTCGACAAGATCAACCCTGTACGGGTAAAGAGATTTCCCTCGAATCTTTTCAGTGGGAGAACAGAATCCTCGTGATTTCTGCATCTCATTCAGATGACGAAACCTACCAAACTCAAATGGACAGATTCTCTTCCCTTGAAGACGAATTCCTGGACCGAGACCTAATCTTGATCTCCATTTTTAATGAAGAGTGCTCCACACTTAATGGCGAGGCCATATCGGACTCATCAAGCCAAAACATCCGTGAGAGGCTATCACCAAAAGAAAACGGCTACTCCATCTTCCTGATCGGAAAAGACAGCAGTGTAAAACTCAACCAGGATGAGTTGCTGGAACCCGATGAACTTTTTCGTGTTATTGACCGTATGCCGATGCGTCAGCGTGAGATGAGAGAAGGCGGGTAGAGTAGCAGTTAAAGTACTGTCTACTGTCAGTGAGGCTCAGGTCTTTTTAACAATTCACCGGATCCATTTTCGAAAAGAATAAATTGGCAAATCTTTTATTCTTTGAATTTCAATCAGTAAGGATATTTCGTATTTGAAAGTTAACGAATGAAAACATCGCACAAGTTTAACTATTCGGGATTTAAAGTCGATCTAAATTAAACTTTTGGGGTTTACTACATTCTGGTCAATACATAAGTTTAATACGTTAACTTCAAAAAAGTACTCTTTTCCAAAAACCGGTATATATTATTATATGCATTGTTGCCCAATGGTTTAATGGAACACTTTTGACTAGTTGTGCATTTATATAAATACATCCTAGAGCAAAATACTCATATACGAATACTTGTTTTTACAAAATTCAGTGTGTGAAGGCTATTATGGATACTTCAACAGACAGTCGTATTAAAAATGATCTTAATTTAGAAATTGATCATTCAGAAAAAATAAAAGAGCATTTAGAACCAATTTTAAAAATGGCAACTGAGATTTGCGATGTTCCATTCTCAGTTGTTAATCTTATTGATAATAATGAACAGAAAACGCTTGCCACTTACGGTAAGTGGGAGGATACTGAGATTGCCGGTATTCAAAGTATCTGCGAAAAGTTGGACACGGAACAGGACGTCCGGGTTATTAATAACATCCGTAAAAATACGGAACTCAAAATGTCTCTTACAGAAAGAGATTTGGAAACGATCGGCTTCTATGCCGGTGCCCCTCTGAAAAGCGACTCAGGTTCAAGAGTGGGTTCACTCTGTCTGTTCGACTCAAAACCGCGAGACCTCACCGATACACAAAAAGAGTGTTTGAGAGCCCTTGCTAACGAAACAGTTCTTAAGCTACACTACTACGAGCTAAATAATCACCTAAACGAGAAAGAAAGGGAGCTGAAAAGGCAATCTATTTTCCTGGAAAATTCGACTGACATCACGTTTATGGTTCAGCCTGAATCCGGAAAAATTATTGATGTAAATAATGATATTGAACAAGCATTGGGGTACTCTCCGGACAACCTGCTGAATACCCGTTTCATGGATTTGGTGGCAACTGAAGAAAAATCAGTCAAAGCCGTCAATGAATGGCTTACTCCGGAAAACAAGATTGATGGGCGATATTCCGTAGATCTCCAATTTATTAACAAAGAGAATATAAAACGGTGGTTTGAATGTAATTTCACCTGCGAAAATGGCGTATGGTATTGTTCTGCAAAAGATGTAAATGAACAAAAAGAAGCCGTGAGCGGTGTACACAAACTTAAGGAAAAATTCCAAAAAGTAGTGGA
Source organism: Rhodohalobacter barkolensis (assembly GCF_002834295.1). Classification (NCBI taxonomy): domain Bacteria; kingdom Pseudomonadati; phylum Balneolota; class Balneolia; order Balneolales; family Balneolaceae; genus Rhodohalobacter; species Rhodohalobacter barkolensis. Next base: position 1,624,136 of record NZ_PISP01000001.1, read on the forward strand.
TGTGGCTACAGATCTGGTTTATGAGCTGGATTGGGAGTCAAAGGATCTTGCATGGGGTGATGAGCTGACGGATATTCTCGGTTACCCACATGAAGAGCGGTTTGTGGATTACGACTGGTGGATTGACAAGATCCACCCGGATGACCTTGAAAGAGTTGTCCATGATGTTTCATCGACCTTGGAAGGTGAATGCGAGAAGTTGAAGCTGGTATACCGGATCAAGACGTATGATGGCTCGTATAAGTATGTAATGAATCACAATTATGTTGACCACAATGAGGATGGGACTCCGGTCAAAATTATCGGGGCTATTGTGGATATCAGTGATTTAAAAGAGGCGAAAGATCAGGTTGAACGACGTGAAAAGCTGTTGGAGGAGCTGGCAGAACAAACCTCCACGGCAATCTGGATTCGAGACCATGAAGGAAAGCATCTCTATATGAACCAAAATTATAGAGATCTTTTTGATCTTGGTGAACAGAATGTGATCGGTAAAACCGTTCACGACCTTTTTGATAAAGAGACCGCGCGTCAGTTTAACGAAAATGATCAGAAAGTGATGAGTTCAGGAGAGTCTCATCTGTTTGAAGAAAGCGTGGAGACAAAAACAGGAACACGGTTTTATAAGACCAATATCTTTCCGCTCAATGGTAGCAACGTAGGAGGAGTTTCGGTAGATATAACAGAAGAAATGGAGAGACGGAAAAAACTGCAAATTTCGGTGGAAGAGAAAGAGACGCTATTGAGAGAGATCCACCACAGAGTAAAAAATAACCTGGCTGTTGTTTCAGGGATATTGTATCTGCAGTATTTCAAAGAGGAGGATAAAAAGCTTCGGGAAAAACTGCTCGACAGTACCAATCGAATCAAAACGATGGCAACCATTCATGAGCTTCTCTACCAATCCTTAAGTTTCACCAATTTGAAGCTGGATAAAAACATCAGCAGGCTTATAAACGGAATTACCTCTTCATATGAGGTATCTGTAGATCTGGATACAACATACGACCTTGAACCGATCATTCTGAATATCAACCAAGCGGTTCCTCTATCCTTGATTATAAACGAAGTTGTAACCAATGTGTTAAAACATGCTTTTGAAGAGGGGGATTCCGGTACAATAGCTGTTTCTCTATTCGAAACAGATGGTGAAATCACCTTAATCATTAAAGATAACGGAAAAGGATTGCCTGATGATTTTAATCCGAAAGGCAGAGAAAAATCACTTGGGCTGGAGTTAATAGAGTCGCTGGCCGGCCAACTGCATGCAGAGTACTCTTATTCCTCGCTTGAGCAAGGAGCTCAATTTAAACTGACATTTAAAAAAGAGGATATTAAAGGTGTAGGTAGTTCTTTATGATAATAAGCCGATTTTGAGAAAGGTGTACCCACTAATGTACCAACTATTCACGTCACCGGTGAAGAAGTTAACTTGCCTGCTTTGTCTCAACCCTTGAATAATCGCTAAATATTAATACACGTAAAGTATTCCACTATAACAGTTTTAATATAGCCCCATCAATATGAATGTTTTGCCTTTATCATTATGTAGGTTGCATGTCTTTATCATTATGTAGGTTGCATGTCTTTATCATTATGTAGGTTGCATGTCTTTATCAGATTTCACATAATAATGTGAGATTTTGGGATTTACAGCATTTCGGCAATTATTTAATCAAACAGGATTCTTTAGGGAAGTATTTTCTGCTCTATATTAAATGATCATTGCCTACCTCTTTAAAAGCAGTAAGAACGCAGTTTATATCATACGTTTGGAAAACTGAAGGTATTTTAAAGCCTTCTAATCATAAAAATAATATCTCTATGAGTGCTCTGTTAGCCTTTATACCCATTCTTGCTGCTATTGTTTTGATGGCCGGAATGAACTGGCCCGCTACAAAAGCCCTGCCCTTATCTTTGCTGATAGCCATAGCGGTCGCCTTTTTCTACTGGCAGATGACGTTGCCATTTGTGTTTGGTTACACGTTTTTTGGTTTTTTAAAAGCATTGGACATACTCATCATCATTTTCGGGGCCATTCTTATTCTCAACACCCTGAAGATTTCAGGGGCTATGACAACGATAAACAATGGCTTTAGCGGAATTTCAACGGACAGACGAGTTCAAGTTATTATTATAGGATTCATGTTCGGTTCTTTTATTGAAGGTGCCGCCGGCTTTGGAACGCCTGCTGCCCTGGCCGGTCCGTTACTGGTAGGCTTAGGATTCCCACCTCTTGCTGCTGCCATTGTAGCCCTCATATTTAACACCGTTGCAGTTCCTTTCGGCGCTGTGGGAACTCCTATTTTCGGTGCCATGAGTACTCTCGACACCAATCTTGAGCAACTGGGAGTCGCGTCAGATACTTTTATGATGTCTCTGACCCAATGGATCGCCATCCCGAATTTATTTGCCGGAGTACTTCTTCCACTGCTCGGAATTATGATCATGACGCGCATATTTGGTAAAACCAAATCTATAAAACCGGCACTCGCGGCAGCACCTTTTGCAATCTTTGCCGGTGCCGCATTTACAGTTCCGTACGTGCTTATTGCCATTATATTCGGCCCGGAACTTCCTTCGCTTGTAGGTGCTTTCGTTGGTCTTGGAATTGTAGTTTATGCAGCCAAAAAAGATTTCCTCGTACCAAAAGATGAGTGGGATTTCCCCGAAAAAGAATCATGGCCTAAAATCTGGCGGTCTAATATTGACACCGGAAACACAGGAGAAGCAAAAATGTCTTTACTGAAAGCCTGGGCCCCATACCTGCTGATTGCCATTATTCTTGTAGTGACCAGAATTCCTGAATTCGGCCTGAAAAATTTCCTTGTAGACCAGGAGCTTATATTTAACAATGTCGCAAACATCTCCGGTCTGACGTATGAATTAAAATGGGCCTACTTACCGGGGACCATACCTTTTATACTGGTCGCAATTATCACTCACTTCATGTATAAAATGCCCTTCAAAGATTTAAAAGATGCATGGATACTCACGTTTAAACAGATAAAGAATGCGGCTATCGCCTTGTTTGCCGGCGTTGGCATGGTTCAACTTATGCTTAATTCTGATGTTAACACCACAGGCATGGACAGCATGCTTACGGAAATGGCGGTCGCGGCATCAAATTTATCCGGTTCAGCATATCCACTTTTTGCTACGGCCATAGGTGCCTTGGGCTCTTTTATGTCGGGTTCGGCAACCGTATCAAATATTCTGTTTATGTCGTTTCAGTTTGAAACCGCCGTCCTACTTGATTTTTCCCCCATACTCATTACGGCAATGCAGGGTGTTGGAGCAGGAATCGGAAATATGATTTGTGTTAATAATGTGGTTGCCGTCGCAGCCACGGTTGGATGTATTGGCGCTGAGGGACAAATCATTCGAACAAATGCAGTACCGGCCCTGCTCTACTATCTACTTATTACGTTTATTTTTGGTGTCCTTATCCTCGCCGGCTTTTCTCCTTTAACCACCTAATACCATGAAACATCTACCAAAAGAGTACAAAGATATTTACAACCAATTTTCCCAAAAAATTGATCCGTCGAGAATATATACCGAACCGCTGGAAACGTTTGCTTTTGGTACGGATGCCAGCTTTTACCGGTTGGTTCCAAAAATAGTAGTCAAGGCTGATAATGCCGAAGAAGTGTCTTACATCTTATCGGAGTGCAACAGAGCCTCTATCCCGGTAACCTTTCGAGCGGCCGGAACCAGTCTTTCAGGCCAAGCTATCACCGACTCTGTGTTGGTAGTTGCCGGTAATGCATGGAAAAAGCATAAAGTATTAGATAATGGGGATAAAATCCGACTGCAGCCCGGTGTTATCGGCGCTCATGCTAACAACATACTGAGACCGTACTTGCGCAAAATAGGACCGGACCCCGCTTCCATTAACTCAGCCATGATTGGCGGTATTGCAGCCAATAACGCCAGCGGTATGTGTTGCGGAACGGCTCAAAACTCCTATCAAACCGTCGATAGCATGAAGGTCATTTTAAAAGACGGTACGCTGTTGGATACAGGAGACGCAGATAGCCGAAAAGAGTTTGAAAAGTCGCACGGTAATTTGCTGGAAGAGCTGAAACAGCTCTCACAAGATGTTAAAAATAACAAAGCTCTTTCTGAGAGAATTACCCATAAATTCAAGATGAAAAATACCACAGGCTACAGCTTGAATGCCCTGGTAGATTTTGATGATCCATTCGACATACTTGAGCACATTATGATCGGCTCCGAAGGTACACTCGGATTTATCGCTGAGATCACGTATAGAACAGTGGAAGAGCATCAGCATAAAGCAAGCGCACTTATAACCTTCCCAAGCATTGAAGATGCCTGCCGTGCCGTTATTCGCCTGAAGTCGGAGCCGGTGCAGGCCGTGGAGCTGATGGACAGGGTTAGCCTGAGATCTATGGAAAATGCCGACGGTGTGCCGGTATACCTTAAGGATCTTTCCGAAAATGCTTCTTCTTTACTGGTTCAAACGGCATCCAACGATAAGGAAAAACTCGATCTGCAGATTGAACAAATTAAGAAGTCGATAAAAGATATCCCTATCGAGATCCCGATTGAATTTACCGATAAACCATCCGAGTACGCTAAACTCTGGAAAGTTCGTAAAGGATTATTCCCGACCGTTGGAGCCATGCGGGAAACGGGGACATCGGTTATTATTGAAGATGTATGTTTTCCGGTTCCGGAATTAGCTGAAGCAATACCTGCACTGCAAGCGCTTTTTTCTAATTATGGATATGATGAAGCCGTAATTTTTGGTCATGCACTGGAAGGAAATGTTCACTTTGTGTTCAGCCAGGATTTTGATGACAAAAAGGAATTGGAGCGATATAAAGCTTTTATGGATGATCTGGCCAAGCTGGTGGTAGACCGTTTTGATGGTGCGCTGAAAGCCGAGCACGGTACCGGCCGTAATATGGCTCCTTTTGTGGAAAAAGAGTGGGGTTCAGAAGCCTATGAAATGATGAAACGCTTAAAGGCAATCTTTGATCCTAATGATCTGCTCAATCCCGGTGTTATCCTCAATAATGATCCGGAGCTCCATCTCAAAAATCTGAAACCCATGCCCGCTGCACATGAAACCATTGATATGTGTACGGAATGTGGATTTTGTGAACCGGCCTGTGTTTCCCACGACCTTACACTGTCGCCACGGCAGCGCATCACTGTTTATCGGGAGATGATGCGCCTCAAAGAGACCGGTGAGAAGCCCGAGGTATTGGCTTCGATGGAGAAAGCTTATGATTATCAATCTCTTGATACGTGTGCTACAGATGGTTTATGTGGCATAGCTTGCCCTTTGGATATAAATACCGGGGAATTTGTCAAAGATCTGCGCAGCCAAAAAAATACACCAACACAGAAGAAAGTGGCATCAGCGATGGCTCCGCGTATGGCTACGATCACGAGTGCTACAAAATTTGCACTAAATACCTCGAATCTGTTTCACTCCATGCTTGGCTCCAAAACAATGGATTCCATTGCCGGCGGGTTGCGAAAAATTTCAGGGAACAGGGTACCCAAATGGAATAAATATTTACCTAAAGCAGCCCCTAAAGTAAAGCCGGAGAAGTACACTGTTAAAGACACTAAACCCGATAAGGTGGTTTATTTTCCCTCATGTATTAATCAGACCATGGGCTTGCCGAAAGGCCAGGAGGAAAACGTACCGCTTACCACGAAAGTGAAACAGCTTATTCATAAATCAGGTTATGAGATCATCTATCCGAAAAACCTGTCTAGTCATTGCTGCGGAATGCCTTTTTCCAGCAAAGGCTTTAAAGAACAGGGGAAAGAGATCTCTGATAGACTGGAGCAAGCACTTTATGAAGCCAGCGATGGTGGAAGGTATCCCATAGTTTGCGATATGAGCTCTTGCCAGTTAACTATGGTAGAAAATATGGAGCCTCGTCTAAAAGTGTACGGCCCGGTTGAGTTTACCCTTAAATATCTGGCACCCAAATTGGATTTCCAGCCGACGGATGAACCCATCAGTGTTTTTGCAGTATGTAGCGCAAAAAAATTGGGGATGGAAAGCAAGCTGGAAGAACTGGCTAAGCTATGTGCAAAATCGGTGGTCGTACCTGAAACAAATTGCTGCGGATTCGCCGGCGATCGGGGATTCAGCCATCCCGAGCTGGTAGAGCATGGCCTCAGGCATCTTAATGAACAAATCCCAAAAGAAGTAAAAAACGGTTATTGCACGAATCGAACCTGCGAAATAGGTCTCTCTACACACAGTGACATCACCTATTCATCCATCCTCTACTTGGTTGATCAGGTAACTACAGCAAAGAAAAAACCGGTAAAAGCCCAATGAGTTGAACAGAGGCAACCACTAATTAAACATATAGTTATGAAATATGTAATATTTTTAGTTCTACTCGCTCTTGTGCCCGGTTTGTTGATCGCCCAGGATGAAAGTAAATACGATCTGAATTTCAGCGGTTTTATCAGCTACGAAAGTATTTTTGATACGCGGCAAACGGTATCAGCCCGTGAAGGTGACGTATTGATCTTTCCATCTCGTGTCTTGGAAGATCTGAATGGTGATGATATAAACGCACAGCCTAATTTCAACATGTTTGCAATTCATAGTCGTTTGAAAGCTGATGTTTCAGGTCCCGATATATTTGGAGCACAGTCGAGTGCACTACTGGAACTTGATTTTCTCGGCAACTCCGATCCTGTAATTAGCCTGGTAAGATTGCGCCACTCTATCATAAAATTGGATTGGGATAAATCCTCTCTTTTATTTGGACAATACTGGCATCCAATGTTTGTTACAAGCAGCTTTCCGGAAGTCTCATCCTGGGGAGGTGGTGCTCCTTTTGCGGCTTTTTCCCGAAATCCTCAGATCAGGTTTACCTATGACCTATCAGATAATTTCACGGCAGCCTTCATAGCGTTGACGCAGCGAGATTTCTCTACAACAGGACCTAATGGAGGATCTCCCGACTACCTGCGCAATTCAGCAATACCTGAGATGAATCTACATTTGGTATATCAGAATAAAGGATGGAATCTTGGAACTGTGGTCGGTTATAAAGTCATAAAGCCAAGGCTTGCGAATCTCAACGGAGAAAAGCTGGACGAAACACTGGGTTCATGGCACACTAATGGATACATCCGTAAAGACTGGTCCGATTTAACTGTTAAAATTCAGGGACTGTATGGTCAGAACATGCATAATTTTTTAATGATGGGCGGATATGGTGAGTTTATTAATAACCAGAACAATGAAATCACCTATAAAAACTCGGAAATCATATCGTTTTGGACAGAATGGTTATACAGAAATGGAGATCTTACCTACTCTGTTTTTGGCGGCTATTCTGAAAACTTAGGATTTACGGATATACCGGGCAGTAATGATAGTGTTAACTTTTACGGACGAGGGTCGGATATTGATTATACTTATCGATTTTCACCACGGCTAACCTTGGAGGTTGAAAAATTCCAGATCATGGGCGAGATTATGTACAGTGTAGCAGCATATGGATCCACTCAACCCGATGGAACCGTTTCAGATACAGAAGACGCCAATAATGTGAGGTTTCAACTACATCTCAAATACAGTTTTTGATTTTTTTTTACGAAACTGATATACACAACTGAGTACTACAAAAAAGTTACAGTTTGACAAAAAGGTATCCTGAGCCAGTAGTGACCGAAAAAGACAGGTCTTTCATCCCTTACATACACCGAACCGTTTAAAGAGTCTCCGTTCAGGTCAGGTAGATTGGGAAAGCCTTGAAGATTTTGACCTAACGTTTGTGAAACGCCTGATAAATTGTTTAAAAGCCAATAACCCCATTTTAGATAGAGGTATGCCCACTAATGTACCAACTATTCACGTCACCGGTGACAGGGTTTCATTTAAAGGAAGGCAGATTCTAGAAGCCAAAAAAGCGCCAAAAGGCAAAAAGCCCTTGGCGCTTATGGTAATAGTTTAAATTTAACTTCCTACATGATTCTCTGGTCGAACAACGTTTCCAACTCCATTAACCACATAAGTGCTGTACTCCCAAGTTCCCCAGATTTCCCAATCAGGGTTTCCAGTGTAACGAGGATCGGTTTCATGTACCATAGTATAACTGTAACTTCCATTATCATCGTAACCCTTACAGTTAATATTATTCTTAACCCAACCTGAATCTAAGGATGGGTCGTTTCCAAAGTCACCTCTGTATTGATTTTTGTAGTCGCATGTAGTAAGCGTCTCCTGATCTAGCTCATCAACGGAATCCACATTACCTTGTACTCTACCGTCACCTAAATCAAAATAAACATTTCCGTTGTCATCATAGGCATATAGAGCCTTATAAGTACCGGTTACCACTTCACCTTCATCAGGTATACCGTTGTTATCAGCATCTTTATAGTTAGAGTTTGCTGTACTTGATTCAGTTTTAGTCACTTGATCTATTTCAGTTAGTTGATCTATTTCCGTCCCTGAATCACTCGTTATTGAGTTGCAACCAAGTGTTAAAAATACTCCTATACTAGCCATTAGAATATAATTTGCGAAATGCTTCATATTCACTCCTCTTGTTAATTTATGTTTTATATGAAATGCATTGATTATTAACTGCATAAAACTACCCTAATTAAAAAGAGATACTTAAGCAAGTTTGATAATTTTAATAAAATTTATTTCTAAATATTTGATGATTTCTGATCATAAGTCTTTGTGGTTTTGGTAAATATCACTTGTCTACTCACTTAGCCTCGAAACTTTCATTTGGAGCCCAACATTTACCAACCCACCTCGCAAACAAAAACCAATTATTCATCCCACAGACCGAAACGGACAGCCCGGATTCAGTATAGCATGCCGACTGCTGAGGTACTTCCAAAAGTAGAAAGCGGTGAGATTGTGATTGGAGGATGCTGTACCACCGGTTTCGAACCTACATGGAAGTACATCATGTGCCACGCCCAAATCTTTCAGTAACACTTCGAAGCAAATATGAGGAGTTCCAGGAACTATTCATTTCTTGATTATACAAAGCATTATGAGATATATGGATACCCATCTATAGATCTGCGTGTCTACTGTTATCATGTTTTTGTTTGCAAATCTTCTACCTCTAACCCCATGTATTACTTCACGATCTCGTTAGATTCTAATGGCATCTTTGATGGGAATGATTATTTTATACGGAGTCATGTACCGGGGTAGATTTATCATGTCTATGCAGTTGTGGAAAGGCGTGATACTGCAGCCACTTGCTAATGACAATTACCCAGTGAATTGGATTGTCGTATAAAAAGCGTTCGTTATGGACAACCTCAAATCCAGAATGTTATACGACACATAATCTGACTGGATATAAAGAAACGCAATTTCAGAATATTGCACGACAATCGAGACATCTTGAGATATGGCGTGTAATTAGATGTTATGCACCCAAAGTTTAAAAGAATTGATAAGCAATTGTAATAAAAAGAGTAAGAAATGGAACCCTTCGAACTAAAAGTTGATACCAATACAATTTACATAAAAATCATCCGCTTTTTTGGGGTGCTAATGCTTGGATTTTTTATTGGGGCTATATCCTTCATATATAAGTATGAAGGGACTATCGATTGGATGAACTCATTCACAAGTATAGTCCTTAGTCTTGCTTTTGCTTTTTTCCCAGGTGTAGCCGGAAAAAAGGCTCTTGTCTTAAATGAGGACGGTATTTTTCTTAAAAACTATGGCTGGATTTGGGGTGAAAAAGAATATAATTGGTCCACAGTTAAAGCTGTTGAAGTAAAAAAAGACCGAATTGAATTAACAAGAATTGTTGGATCGACTGACAAAATTAAATTTCCCATTCATACAAGGGAACAAATTGAAAACTTAAAGAAGTACCTCCAACAGCTATCCAGTTCAAAAGATATTGCTTTTAAACAATAATGTTGGGTGCATAACCCGCGCATTAAGTGGGACGTGCCTCGCCGTTGGCTGCTGGTTTCGATTTTATCAGTTTCCGTAGTATATGTTAAATCAAATTCGGCGCTATTTTGCACGCCCCTTATGCGCAATGTCGTTACCCAATGCACCCTTTCGCTCAAACAAAAACTAACTTCCCATCCCTCAACTTCTCCTCACCGTCAAATCGATACGCGACTAGTTTCTCTCCTTTGGCCACGCTGTAGTCCAGGCAGCAGATGTTCTCTCTGTAGAGACTTGGATTTCCCTGAAGCCAGTAGTGGCCGAAAAAGACCGGGCGATCATCCCTTCCATACACCAATCCGTTTAAAGATTCATCACTTCGGACAGGCAGATCGGGCAGACCATGGATGTTTCCGACCGCAAAAGAGTCATACGCATAATTTTAAGAACTCTCCCACCATTACACCCGATAGCAGTCCGTCTGTGAACATTTTTTGAATTAATGCCCCAAAGATGATAGCCCGGTGAGTCGCAGGGCAAAGGCAATGGTAAATTAACGGTACATATAGATCATGAAAGGGCTTATATGAAGAAACTAAATAAACCCACAATATAGATTTGACTACAGAATGTTTTTGTTTTTTATACTCGCTCAATGAAGATTAATGAGTAGATTTATTTAAACCAAAAGAGTAATGTCATGAAAACTTTTGCTCTGATATTCAAAAAAACAGGTCTATACTTAATTTTCGGTTTGTTATTTGCACATCTGATTCAATCCACAGCCTGGGCTCAGGTCAACAATATCAATGTCGGAGATAGAGTTAGAATTTCTGCTCCGGCCGCTCAGACTAAGACTTTATACCGAAAGACTTTATTCGGTACCGTAAATAATATCACTCCTGAAGAAATATACCTGCTCTCCAATAATGAGTACTTTATAATTCCTTTTAACTCAATCAGGCGAATACACGTAAGTACAGGAAAAAAAAGAAACACAGGTAAAGGAGCTCTGATAGGTTTATCTAGCGGTGCATTACTTGGAGGTATGATTAGCCTCGTAACCTATGAGGAGTGCGATGATTCTGAACCTTTTGGTTGTTGGCTTGACTTTAGCAAAGGTGAATCTTTTGTACTTGGTGCTGCCGCCCTTGGACTTTCAGGTCTTGTTCTCGGAACTGTGCTTGGAGCTATAATTAAAACAGACAGATGGCATCGCTTACCAATTGAAGTCTTAATGAATTCTCCACCTGTTACTTCACAAAAACTCTCGTTCTGTCCAGTTGTTAATGTTAAATTTTCAATTTCCAGGAATCGCTAACCACAGACCTTTTAACAAGTGGGTTCAGAAGTAATCGATATTCGTGAAAATGGGATCAATGTTATTCACACATACACCAACTTCCCATCTCTCAACCGCTCCTCTCCATCAAACCGATACTCAACCAGCTTCCCTCCTTTGGCCACGCTATAGTCCAGGCAGCAGATGCTCTCTCTGTAGAGACTTGGATTGCCTCTGAGCCAGTTGTGACCGAAAAATACAGGCCGTTCATCCCTTCCATATACCGAACCGTGGTACTTACCCAAGTAGTGTGTCTGGGGGCCAACCAGAACGGCAGCAGCAAGGTAATTGCCAACGAACAAAACGCTGGAGAGTGAGGGCGCTGATAAGGTTTTTGTGAAAATCTTCGGTTCATTTTCAACTATTATTCGGTACTCTAATGCTGACAAAAAGATTTCATTCAAAAGATCCATAGGAATTTCCCTGATGCCGGTATCCAACTATCTCTTATACAGGAAGCGCTTCCAATCCGTTATATTCATAGAATTAAAAACAGAAAAGAAAAATTAAATGAGGAATCCGGTATGGATAAAGCAAAGCTAATTATTGGAAATGATACCCATGAACTTGATCTCATCGAAGGAAGTGAAGGAGAAATAGCGATAGATATTACGAAACTGCGAAGTGAAACCGGCCTTATAACGTCCGATTTAGGGTATAAAAGTACGGGAGCCACTAAAAGCGCCATCACATTTCTGAACGGAGAAAAAGGGGTGCTGCGGTACAGAGGGTATCCCATTGAGCAGCTTGCTGAAAAATCCTCGTTTCTGGAAGTGGCCTACCTGCTGATTTACGGAGATCTGCCAGGTGCAGATGAATTATCAAAATTCAGAGATGGAATCACACGGCACACTCTTATTCATGAGGATATGAAAATGCTCTACGAGGGGTACCCGGCCAAGGCCCACCCCATGGGTGTACTGGCTTCCATGATCGGGGCTCTATCCACATTTTACCCGAACGCCCAGGGCTCCGAACTGGATCCGGAAGAGGTTGATCTGACGATCCGCCGGTTGATTGCAAAAATCACCACCATTGCGGCGTGGTCGTACCGGAAATCGCAGGGCTTCCCGATTATGTACCCGCAAAACAAGTTGGATTACTGCTCAAATTTTCTGCATATGATGTTTGCGCTGCCCACGGAGGAGTACGAGATCAACCCAACCATTGTAAAAGCTCTGAACACGCTATTGATTCTACACGCCGATCACGAACAGAACTGCTCGGCATCCACGGTCCGGATGGCCGGTTCATCCCACGCCAGCCTGTATGCGGCCATCACGGCCGGAGTTTGTGCTCTGTGGGGACCACTGCACGGAGGGGCCAATCAACAAGTGATTGAAATGCTGGAGCAGATTCATAGCGAAGGCAGCGACGTTGCCAGAATGGTAGAGAAAGCCAAAGATAAAAGCAGTGACTTTCGCCTGATGGGGTTCGGCCACCGCGTATACAAAAACTTCGATCCGCGGGCCAAGATTATTAAAAAAGTAGCTGATGAAGTATTGAATGAGCTCCATATTGAGGACCCGCTCCTTGAGATTGCCAAATCGCTGGAGGAAGTCGCCCTGAATGATTCCTACTTTGTAGAGCGGAAGCTTTACCCGAACGTCGATTTCTACTCCGGCATCCTCTATCGCGCCATCGGCATCCCAACCGAAATGTTCACTGTGATGTTTGCACTGGGTCGTCTGCCCGGCTGGATTGCCCAATGGAAAGAGATGAGAGATAATAACGAACCCATTTCGCGTCCGCGCCAGATCTATGTCGGCCCGAACAAAAGGGACTACGTGGATCTGGAGAACAGATAAACGGTAGGTTCCTTGAACATTGATATGAGATCACTCAAAATATGGGTGATCTCATTTACTTTTGATGAGTTTTTAAAAGAGCAATGCCGGCTGCTCTGATCAGACATGTATATTCTATTTGGCAAAGGGTATATGACAATCACGAATGACAAATGCGTGGATGGGAGTCAGAGAATACTAGAGGAGTAAGAAAACGGATAAGAGTACTATGCCTGTCAAGGTATACGGTGAGCAAATCTGACGGATCAATCAATAGACCATCCCTCCCCTGCATTTTTAAGTTGGCATCCGGAGTAGGTTTATAAAGGGTAAATTTTTGTCGACGCTACCTTTCCCTGATTGTGATTTTTGAACCGCTCGCGAAGATCAGTTGTAAACCCGACATAACGCCAATCTTTTGCCTCACTTTTTATGATGTAGACATAATACATTGGGTTTCTCTCTATTTCTTAAATAAAAGGACAAGTTATTAAACAAAGGACAAGATCTGCAAAATACTCGAAAAAGGAGTGCGCGCACTCCGAAGCCTTGGCGAAGGTGTGGGCCCAGCAGGACTTGAACCTGCGACCAATCGATTATGAGTCGACTGCTCTGACCAACTGAGCTATGGGCCCTTTTTGATATACAACCTTTTAAAGGGCGGTAAAATTACAAGCTTTGCCAACCATTTACAATAGGGTTTTTATTCCAAAAGTGTGTGTTCCAAAAACTATTATCAAATCTAACTGATATGCGATTGTAGATTGTCGATTTAGGATTTGCGATCCGGTTTTAATTTTTCAGTAATTACATCTCAAATCGAATTTCGTATACCGAATATCTCCAACCACCTGATATGCATTATCTTATCCCAATTCGATCAGATTTTCCTTCTAACCGCTATTCAGTTATATTAAATCGGGGTTAAGGATTCTGATTGAATTTCCTAATCGAGTTCTTCAGTTTCCTTACAGGGGCCGGTGGCATCGCCATCGGCCTTTTTTATTTTCTTGCGGATCCGCGGCGAGCTATACAATTATTCACAACCTTCGTGAAACGTTGTAACATTTTGTCTTCACGGACTGCTTGCATTAAACCGCCACCGAGACCATCAGGAGCACAAGTATTCTCTGCATCAATCTGCGTAGCTCTGTGAAAAAATCAGACGCTGTCAGATCCGGTTGGTGCTGACAGGTCTATTTACCATAGAAGCCATTCATGAGTTTAACATGCGAGCGCGGGATTTATCCCTGCGAGAATAAGGTAGGCCTGGCCATGAATGACCGGCCTGTCTTCCAAAGCTTCAGCGCAGGCAGGCTCGTATATAATGCCCCATGTCGGGGCATTTAATAATTTATCTCTTCGTGTTGCTTCGTGTCAATGTGCCTTCGTGGCAAACTCTTATAAATTCACCACATTCCGTAGGAATATTCTGTTTATAGGTAGACGGATGAAAGAAGTTTATTACTCCATGGGAGTGTTCTTTTCGTTCGGAGTTTATCATCTCGTTCACCGTAACAGAAAGCTCCTATGGAGCTTATACTTTTTTGCGTATTAAATGCTATAAACAGAATACTCCTCTGGAGTTGAAACTGAACTTTAACGTGTTACGGAAGCAATAATAGACATCACTCTGTGAGAATATTAGACGCTGTCAGATTCTTTGAACGCTGGCAGGTCTATTTACCAAAGAACCCATATGGGTTCAACATACGAGCGCGGAATTTATCCCGGCGATCAGACGCTGTAAGATCCGGTAGGTGCTGATAGGTCTTGAATACTTAGTCATTCTGAGCTTGTCGAAGAATCTCTTGCCATTTCTGCCTCCGCCGCAATATACCCAAACGCCGCCCATTCATCAGTGCTGAGGATTTGGTTCCAGATATCGATGGCTCGCTCCTCTCTTCCGTTCATGTAGTGCCAGTTCCCGATACCGTACCAGAGCGTAGCATTTTGAAGGCTATCATCCGATACTTCCATCATCCTTTCTGGATCAAAAAGACCTTTAAAAACCATAATCAGATTCAGATATACATCATTTTCAATCAGATCCATGTCAGCAGTAACATTCTCTATGGCATGTCCCGCTTGTTCGTCCTGGCCGCCCCGCTTTAAGGCCGAATAGTACCAGTAGAGCGTAGCAACCTGCATGTCATCTGTTAAATCCAGTTCGTTGAGGGATTTTTCATAAGTATTGATCGCCTGCTGATAGTCGCCGTTTAAATAGTGGGCCAGCCCCTTATGATACCACACATTGGATTTCAGAGTGCTCACCGGCTGGTTCAGTTCATTGGGTAGTCCATCCGGTTCGATCACATCCGGCATATTGCGCATCAGCTCCTCTGCACGTTCAAAATCGCGAACTGCCCGGTCAAAATATCTCAGAGTAATGTAGCGATGGCCCCTGTGACGAAACATCCGCGGATCTTCCGGTACTTTATATGTGCCCTCCGTAAAGATCTGAATCGCCTCGCGATACTCTCCCAAATATGCCGCCCTTCTTCCCAGCCAGATGATATTCTCGGCATCCTCAGGATCAACCCGGTAGTCCGCCAGTGCTTCAAGAAACTTTTCGTTTTGATCGTCAAACAGTTCCGGCGACACCTCCGGGGTGTAGAGAGTGTCTCCCATCAGGGATATTGACTGAACTCCGGACGGCATCGGCGGTAGATCCACTCGGTTTTCTCCACAGGAAACTGCACTGATTGTAGCGACAAAAACTAAAACTGTTATTACAAAATTTCTCATAATGCGTTTATTTAGAAGGTAAGTGATAATTCTACAATTTCTCCTGATCTGCGAACTTTAACAACAATTTCTTCACCGGTCGAAAACTCTCCGAGAGCTTCCATGTAGGCATAAATATCACTCACCGGTATCTCGCCCATCTGCACCACAATATCTCCGGTTTGCATACCGGCTCGATCTGCGGGTCCGCCCATCCGTACGCCATCCAGCCGGAACCCGTTACCCGAAAAGTTGTAGTCAGGAATTACGCCCATGGTTACACTATCTCCGCTCATTACAGACTGCTGTTGTGGCGCTGTTTCCGAGAATTCCATCGCAGTCGCCTCAAGCTCATCCAACTTTCTGATAAGTAACTCCGCATGCTCTGATATGGTTAAAATGCCCTGTTCATTAATTTTATCGGGAGTGTCGCCCGGAGTATGATAATCATCGTGTGTTCCCGTAAAAAAGTGCAATACCGGAATACCGATATCATGAAATGAAACGTGATCGCTGGCCCCTGTCCCCGAACCGCTCGGGATAATATTTAAATTATTTGATTCAATTTCTGAAAATATCTCATCCCATTTTGGGGAGGTTTCAGTACCAAAAATGGTCAATTCACTCTCTTCATTCAGCCGGCCGATCATATCAAAATTAATCATCGCGAGGATTGAATCCGAGGGCACATCCAGGCTCTCTGCAAAATACCTCGATCCCAGTAATCCGAGTTCCTCTCCCGAAAAGGCAATGAACATCACGGATTTCTCCGTAGGATTTTCTGAAAATTTTTCTGCAAGGTGAAGTAATCCCGCAACGCCGGAAGCATTGTCATCGGCTGAGTAGTGGGTGGAATCGGGTTGATCAAAATTCATGGAGATAATACTTCCATGCCCCTGTCCGTCATAGTGCGCACCCAAAACGATGAATTGTGAAGGCTGAGTGCTACCCTCTGAGATCGCCACCACATTTCGGGACAGATGATTTTCAACGCCCATCGGCTGTGTCATGGGGCCGTTTAAAGTAAACTGCTGGAAATAGGTATCCTGATCTCCCGCGGGTGTTAAACCAAGCTGCAAAAATCGATCTGCAATATAGTTAGCGGCGATAGCTTCCTGCTCAGTTCCGGACAGACGTCCATCCATCTCATCGGAAGAAAACCACTCCACATCCTCCCTGATCTGTTCTTCGGCAGTGTACTCATTTGATGACGAGCTGCAGGAGATAAGGGCTAGGCTAATTGTGAGTAGTATCAGGGAAAAGTTTTTCATCGTAGTTATTTCATTGAGTGATCCTAAGACCTGTCAGCATCCCGACAGCAGTCGGGCTCTGACAGCGTCGATGACAACAATATAAAAAAGAACCGGGTTCTCGCAGAGTTATGATTTTGAGGTTAAAGGGATCTGTCAGCATCGTATTCGTCTCCCCTTGAGGGGAGTGCCCGATTTATCGGGGAGGGGTGTAACAACATGACAGCATCGATGCAATAAAACCAATTAGTGTATCTCGCGAATTTACGCAGATAAGAACGCAGATTTTCGCTGAATAAACTTTATGTGACTTTTGTCACACTCTGCGTGACTCAGCGAATTCATCTGCCCCGAATGCTCGGGGCGAGAACCAGACGCTGTCAGATCCGGTAGGTGCTGACAGGTCTTCAAGCTGCGAAATCCAAAGATCCGTTAAATCCGCGTTCCATGTTGAGTATGAATCTAAACACCCGTATCATGTGATCCACATACTTAACCATTAAGGTTGGGGGTGTCCCGAGAGTAACGAATCGGGACTGAGATCATACCCTGTGAACCTGAACCGGGTTATACCGGCGTAGGGAAACCGATCTGCAGTGCAGGCCATCACAAACAAATTCAGCTGATGATTGCCGCGCACTGTCCCCCTCCTTCAATCGCATTTAAAATTGATGGAGGCATCATGTCTTTTTACCTGAAACTATTTTCCTTAATCATCCCGATTCTCTTCGGGACTTCCCTTCAATCCCTGTCTCAAACCATCGAGGGCCGAGTTACAGACGGCGACACCGGTGAACCACTCGCGGGAGCATCCATTCTTGAAGTGGGAACCGAAAACGGTACATCCACTGACGCCGACGGTGAATTCAGCCTAAGACTTCGAGAGTCCGGCTATGAACTGAGAATCAGCTTTATAGGATATCAAACACAAACCGTATCCTTTACTGAAACGGACTCCTATCTCGAGATTGAACTCACATCCCAGCCGGTTACTGCCGGAGAAGTGTTTGTAAATGCCTTGCGTGTAGATGATTCCACACCGGTGGCGTACAGTAATATCTCACGGGATGCGATCGAAATACGAAATACCGGCCAAGACATTCCCATGCTGGTTTCAACGTCACCGTCTGTTGTATCGGCCTCCGATGCCGGAGCAGGAATCGGATACACCAACATGCGAATACGCGGCGTGGATCAGGCACGAATTAACGTAACCGTTAACGGTATACCGATGAATGACTCCGAATCTCATGGCGTGTTCTGGGTCAATATGCCCGATTTTGCTTCTTCAACGCAGAACATACAGATTCAGAGGGGTGTGGGAACCTCCACACACGGAGCTTCTGCCTTCGGAGCAACCATGAATCTGCAGTCAGCCCTTATGCGGCCCGATTCCTACGGTGAGGTTGATCTGGGAGTCGGCGCTTACGGAACACAAAAAGCAACCGTCCAGCTTGGATCCGGCCTGATGGATAACGGCTGGCAAGTCGAGGGGCGACTTTCAAAAATTGATTCTGACGGCTACATCGACCGGGCAGAATCTGACCTTCGCTCCTTTTATCTGTCCGCAGCTCGTCACGGAGACCGCAGCCTGCTGAAGGCGGATGTATTCTCGGGCCAGGAGCGAACCTACCAGGCGTGGAACGGTGTACCGGAGCCTATTCTGGAAAACAACCCGAATCAGCTCGAAAATTATATCACGGATCTCTGGCTTGGACAAGAAGAAGCAGATCGCTGGAGAAACAGTCTTGGAAATCGCCAATTCAACGAGTATACCTACGAAGATCAGGTAGACAACTATCAGCAAGATCACTATCAACTGCACTACTCGTACAAATTAACGGATAACTGGACCACCAACACTTCCCTTCACTATACCTACGGAAGAGGATATTTTGAGCAATTCCGTGAGGATGATGGATTGGCCACCTACAATATTGATCCGATTGAGATTGGAGGTGAAACCATTGAGCAGAGCGATCTGGTTCGCCGTCGCTGGTTGGACAATGATTTCTATGGGGTGATAGCTTCCAATGAATATCGGTTAGAGGATGAGTGGAATCTGACCATTGGCGGAGCTTATAACGAGTACGACGGCGATCACTTTGGTGAAGTGATCTGGGCAGAGTTTGCCGGAGAGAGTCAGCCCGGCGATCGTTACTACAACAACAACGGTTTTAAAACAGATTTCAACATTTACGGAAAACTGAATTACTACTTCAGCTCATCCTTTAACACCTATCTGGACCTGCAGTACCGTGCGGTAACCTACCGTTTTCTTGGTCTTCGGATTGATGGAAACACCGGGGAGGTAAACGATGTAACTCAGCGAGACCGCATCAATTTCTTTAACCCGAAAGCGGGATTTGTCTACCGTTTTGCGGATGGACAACGAGCATTTGCCTCACTCAGCGTTGGTGGGAAAGAGCCTACACGACGCGACTATGTCGAGTCGACCGAAGAGAGCCGGCCCGATCCGGAGCGTCTCTTCGATTATGAACTGGGTTACCATGGCGATTTTGGCCGGTACAGTCTGGGAGTAAATCTCTACTACATGCTCTACAAAGATCAGCTGATTACAACCGGGGAAATGAACGATGTTGGAAACACGGTTCGCGAAAATGTACCGGATAGCTACCGGACGGGAGTTGAACTTCAGCTTGGAGCCCGGATCACAAATCAATTTCAGTGGAACGGTAATCTGACATTCAGCCAAAATAAAGTGAATGAGTATGAATATTTCCTGGATGATTTTGATCAGGGAACTCAGGAACGCTTTCTGTTTGAGGATGTGGATATTGCCTTGTCTCCCTCAACCATCGCGAACTCTATTCTTTCATATCAGTCCGGCGGATTCAGAACAGAGTGGATCTCAAAATTTGTATCTCGCCAGTATCTGGATAATACCCAGAACGAAAACCGGTCGATTGATCCCTACTGGGTGAATGATCTGGTTGTTCGCTATCACTGGGATGCATTGCCATTTGTTCGAAGTCTGACCGCTTCATTAACTGTCAATAACATCCTGAATGAGAAGTATGTAGCCAATGGTTATACATTTGGCTGGATTTCGGGTGGCGAGCAGCGTCACTTCAACTACTACTACCCTCAGGCTGAGCGTCATGTGATGTTCAACATGAAGGTTGGGTTTTAGTTAACAGATATAAAAAGACCTGACAAATTTAAAACATTTGTCAGGTCTTCCCATCTGCCGGCCATGAATTAGACGCTGTCACAACCGGTAGGTACTGACCTGCAAGCGTCCGGCAGGACCTGGCAGCGTCATGAATGGTTCACATCACTAAGCTTACTCTGCGAAAATCCGCGAATTCATCTGCCCCGAATGCTCGGGGCGAGAACCATTGTTCAATCGATAGATGTTCTCATATAGAATTCCCTCAGTAAATTATTCCGTAGGAATAGCCTGTTTTTAGAAAGATGAGTGAAAAATGAAATCACTCCATAGGAGTGTTCTTTCTATTTTGTGCTAATAATTTCGCCCTGTGTAGCAGGAAGCTCCTATGGAGCTAATACCATATAACTCAATAACTCATTTAATACTATAAACAGGATACTCCTCCGGAGTTGATTTAAAGCGTTGCACATCTAATAACAAACATCCCTCAGCGAAAATCTGCGTATCCATCTGCGATAATCAGCGAGAACCACCGTTTGAAACGCAGACGTGTAGAGATATCAAGTCAGAAACACCCCTCCCGGTTTCACCGTACTCCCCTCAAGGGGAGATTT
This sequence comes from Rhodohalobacter barkolensis, assembly GCF_002834295.1. Lineage (NCBI taxonomy): Bacteria > Pseudomonadati > Balneolota > Balneolia > Balneolales > Balneolaceae > Rhodohalobacter > Rhodohalobacter barkolensis. Next base: position 1,644,899 of record NZ_PISP01000001.1, read on the forward strand.
ATCTGAACCTGCAAAGAGTGACAGGTCTTAATTTAATTCGCTTCTTCTATTTGTACCGGGATTTTTGTCTCTTCCCAGTGAATGATCATATGGCCGGATTCTTCCGTAACCTCATCAAAATAGATCATCATCTGCTCCATAAATTCCCCTTCCTGCGGATCCACAGAAACACGGAGAACATCCATCGTTGGATCGTACTCTGTACCCCACGAGAGATTGCTGTTAAAAATGACGTTCCACTCCTCTAAACCCGGCAATGTGTAGAGTGAATAGGTTCCGGCATTTAATTCTCTACCCTCAACAAGCACATTGTCTGAAAACGTTATTACAGTGGATTCATTTGCACCCGTTCTCCATACTTCATCATAAGGAACCAGATCTCCGAAAATCTCCCGGTCCCTAACACCCGGTCGACCGTACGTTACAGTAACCACCGTCGTGCCAATGGTTTGCGAAACGGAGGCATTCGGGCTTACCCGCGGACTGTCATTTCCGCGTTCCTGTGCATTAGCGGAGGAAGCGAAGATCAGGCTGAATCCTAAAACTGCAGCAATAATGGTAGATTGAATATTCATGGATTAAGTGATTTAATTTAAGTTGAAATAAGTTGATGTAAACTATACAGATAAAATTGATGCGATTTTTTAAAATCGTTCAAATCGCTAGAAATATTTAAAGACGCTGTCGTAGTGGGCATCAAGTTTTAATCTGCCACGAAATCTCTAAGGCCCAAAGATGCACAAAGTTTTATTCTGCGAAACTCAGCGCATTCATCTGCGCAAATCTGCGAGAAATTAGACGCTGTCAGGTTCTCCGAACGCTTACAGGTCTTCAACCAATTACAGTGACTCCTGAAGCAGGTGCGGAAAATCCTTTTTGAACTTCGCCAATTTCGGTGCAATCACAACAGAACAGTAACCCGCGTTGGGATTGTTATTGAAATAGTTCTGATGATAATCCTCAGCGGTACTGTAATTACTTAACGGTGTGATTTCCGTGACAATCTTGCTGTCCCACAAGTCTGACTCATCCGTTCGCTTCAAAGACTCTTCAGCAATCTTTTTCTGCTCAAGTGAATTAAAAAATATCGCCGATCGATACTGAGTCCCTACATCAGCTCCCTGCCTGTTCAGGGTTGTAGGGTCGTGCGTATGCCAGAAAACCTCCAACAATTCATCAAAGCTGATTTCATTTGGATCAAATGTAACTTTAGCCACTTCGGCATGACCGGTATTTCCACTCACAACCTGATTGTATGTTGGATTTTCAACATGGCCGCCGGCATAACCTGATTCCACTGCCACAACGCCGTTTACCCGTTGGTAAATCGCCTCTACACACCAAAAACAGCCTGCACCTAATACAGCTGTTTCATAGTTCTCATTTTGCGCATCTGCCTGATCAGTCATAGTAAATAAGATCGAAATTAAAATTAGTAACAGTTTCATAAATAAATTTCCGGTTTGTTTCCTTCTGTTTGCTAAACATCACACTTTTGGAATTCGTGCCCTGTTTACCGCGATGACGCAGAGAACGCTGAAGATTATATTTAAACAGTAAGATCAATTATAGTATTAACCCAAAATACCCGGGCTTTAAAAATTAAAACTTAAAATTTGGAGCTTAGGATTTGGTACTTGGAGCCTGGTGCTTGAAATTTGGATCTTGGAGCTTGAAATTCACCCTCTATTTCAACACACCTTCAAGATATTCCCACAAATTTTCAGCAACGATCTTGTGCCCTTCTTCTGTAGGATGAATCCCGTCGGCCTGATTCAGTTCAGGATCTCCTCCTACATCTTCCAGAATAAAAGGCATAAATATCACATCATTCTCTTCAGACAGTTCTGTAAAAACCTCCCGGAATCTTGTGGTATAATGCTCTCCCATATTTGGCGGAGCTTCCATACCGGTCAGAATGATTTCCACTTCGGGATATTTCTCTTCCACTTTATTGATGATACCCTGCAGATTCTGTTTGGTGTTCTCCGGATCAATACCCCTCAAACCGTCATTGCCGCCCAGTTCAAGAACAAATACATCCACAGGTTGCTGCAGTACCCAGTCAATCCGACGCAAGCCACCGGCTGATGTCTCACCGCTTAATCCGGCATTCACAACGGTATGGTTCAATCCCAATGAATCCAGTTTCTGCTGAAGAATTGCGGGGAAGGCATCCTCCTCTTCAATCCCGTATCCCGCCGTGATACTGTCACCAAATATCAGTATCTGTTTCTCCTGCGCAAATAAGGCTGTTGAAAGAAAAAAGCTCATCACTACCAATACAACCTTTAATAAAACGTTTCGTTTACAATTCATAACTAAATAAGATACTTTATTCGGAATGTTTTCCGTCATACAACGTGTTTGTGTGTTTGTTTCTTAAGTGGAGATCCTTCACTTCGTTCAGGATGACAAGCGTCATTCTGAGTGCAACGAAGAATCTGCTTTGGATTAATTCCAAATTAGTAGATCCTTCACTTTGCTCAGGATGACAACACGTCATTCTGAGTGCAACGAAGAATCTGCATTTAATTAATTCCAAACTGGGAGATCCTTCACTTCGTTCAGGATGACGAGGTGTCATTCAGAAAGACAATATTTCCTCGAATATCTTTTTCACAACTAACTTAATATCAATGAATCACAGTTCCATCCTTTCCGTTCAAAAAGTAACGAAAACTTTTGTCAGCGGAGATCATAAATTAACCGTACTCGATACCATTTCCTTTAATGTGGAAAAGGGAACAACCTGTGCAATTGTCGGCCCATCCGGCAGTGGTAAAACCACACTTTTAGGACTCTGTGCCGGACTCGACCGTCCAACATCCGGGCGCGTTGTCTTAAACGGCCAGCCTATTTCAAACATGAAAGAGGATGAACTGAACAGTGTACGGAACGAACAGATTGGTTTTGTATTTCAGTCTTTTCAACTGATCTCTACCCTTACGGCTCTTGAAAATGTAATGGTACCCGTTGAACTGCGCGGTGTACCCTATCGCGAAGTGGAACAGAAAGCGAAAGAGCTGCTGGCACAGGTTGGTTTGAAGGAGCGTCTTCATCACTATCCAAATCAGCTTTCGGGCGGGGAACAGCAGCGGGTGGGTCTTGCACGTGCGTTTATCCACAAACCGGATATTCTGTTTGCTGATGAACCCACCGGAAATCTCGACAGTGAAACCGGCGAACAGATAGAAGATCTACTATTTGACCTGAACAGGGAGTCCGGCACTACTCTGATTATTGTAACACACGATCGTGAGTTGGCGGAAAAATGTGACCGGATCATTGAATTAAAGAGCGGCGAAATTTTCAGGGATACACAGCCCGGCGAATCAGAACCTGAGTTTGCATCCGAGGAAACCGTAAACGCAGAAATCAAACCGGCCGGATGAAACTAATTCGAGAACTACTTAATCCATTCAGCTGGAAGCTGGCATGGCGCGATGCGCGTCCACAATGGAAAAGCCTCTTTCTTTATACCTCAGCAGTCATTGCCGGTGTAGCTGCTTTGGTCGCAATCCTTTCATTCCGAAATGACGTTCTTCTCACGGTCGAGGATCAGTCACGTGAACTTCTGGGAGCTGACCTCGAAGTTCGGATGAATCAACCCTACCCGGACGAAATTCAATCATATATCGACTCAATCGGTGGCAGTCAAGCTGAGGGAATTGAGTTCAGCTCCATGGTAATTTATGGACCTGATGGATTGAGCCGGCTTTCTCAAATTCGTGCCATTGACGGCCCTTACCCCATGTACGGTGAATTTGAAACAATTCCGGCCGATGCCGCACAGCGCTATCAAAGTGAGAGCAGTGTTCTTGTGGAGCAATCTGCCATGAAGCAGTTCAACCTGCAGCCCGGTGACAGCATTCAGGTCGGAAACATTCGACTGCCAATAGCGGGTGAACTTATCTCTGTACCCGGAGAAGCCGCCGCTTTTTCACTGATTGGTCCGCGAGTTTATCTCTCAAAAAACCTGCTCGAAGGCTCCTCCCTGCTCGACCGCGGCAGCCGGGTCACATACAAGAGTTACTTACAGCTTGATGACCCTGAAGTGATTACCTCTGCCGTTGAGGGACTGCGGGAGTTCCGGGATGAACATCGTGTACGATATGACACCGTTGAAACCCGCAAGGAGGACTTTGATGAAATTGTATCCAACCTGAGTAAATTTTTAGGACTCATTGCTTTTGTAGCACTTCTTCTGGGTGGCCTGGGAGTTTCCAGCGCTGTGCACGTATATCTCAAACGCAAAACATCGATGGTGGCAACACTGCGATGTATGGGAATGCGAGCCGAACAGATCTTAGCTGCTGTGGCGATTCAGATATCCATCTTAGGGTTTATCGGTGCCGCTGCCGGTACACTCATTGGACTGGTTTTACAGTTCTATCTCCCCACTCTTTTTACCGATCTGCTTCCATTTGAAATTGTTCAGGCTATTTCAATGCAGGCTATTGGGTTGGGTCTTTTTACCGGAATTTTAATCAGCGTTGTCTTTTCACTGCTGCCGCTGGCGGGTATCAGTACGGTTTCGCCCATGATGACACTCCGAAAAACGGATTTCTCACCCATTCAGGCACTTTCTATCAGAGTAAAAACAGTGACCATAGCGTTTACGCTGGCAATTCTGATATTAATTATCGGATTTCTAACTGAAAGCATTACGGTTGCCGGAGTTTTCACCCTTAGTTTGATCGGTTTCGTCATTTTGCTACGGGCAACGGCATCTCTGCTTATGGCCGGTGTAAAGGGACTCCGTTTAAAGTCGTTCACCTATGTTTGGAGACAGGGAGCGGCCAACCTGTTTCGGCCAAATAACCAAACCTCCATGCTGATGACAACCCTCGGTATGGGCATGCTCTTAATAGGTACACTCTATCTGTCTCAGGATGCCATTTTACAGCGCATCGATCTGCAGTTTTCTGATGACATGCCAAATCTGGTTCTCTACGATATTCAAACCGATCAGAATGATGATATTCTGAATATTATTGAAGAAAATGAAGGACGAGTTCTGCAAAACGTCCCGATTATTTCAATGAGGCTTGCAAAATGGAACGGTTTAACTCCTTCCGAAGTCAGAGAAGATTCAACCATCAATGTGCGCGGATGGGCTCTTGGCCGGGAGTACAGGGTTACGTACAGAAGTGAACTTCGCGAATCAGAAACTTTGACAGATGGGGAATGGATTGGAGAAGCGGATGGAATAAACTCCGTTGTTCCTATTTCGATCGCAACAAATATTGAAGATGACCTCAACGTGTCGGTTGGTGACTCTCTCACATTTAATGTGCAGGGTGTTCCGGTTGAAACACGTATTGCCAGTATCCGCGATGTTGATTTCACCCGGCCCGAACCCAACTTTTTTGTTCTGTTTCCTTCCGGAGTTCTGGAAGCCGCACCTCAGTTTTTTGCAACCGTTATTCAAACGAGCGGAGATGATCAGACCAACGCCATTCAGCAAGCTGTAGTGCAGCAGCATCCCAATATTTCTGCAATTGATATCGGGATAGCTCTGCAAAGTGTTCAGGAGTTTCTGAACAAAATTGCTATGGCCGTACAGTTTATGGCGCTCTTCAGCATTTTAACCGGATTTATTGTACTGGGTGGATCCATTGCGATCAGCCGCCGACAGAGAACACGCGAGTCTGTACTGTTGCGTACCTTAGGCGCCAACAAAAAACAGATCTCCGGTATCCAAACCATCGAGTACGCACTGCTTGGGTTGCTGGCCGGACTCACCGGTCTGCTTCTTGCACTGGTTGCCAGCTGGGCATTGGCTTGGTTCTATTTTGATCTGGCTTTCAGGCCCGACCTGTTAAGCATGCTCACAATCACCGTACTTGTTGTACTCTCGGCAGTTGCCATTGGGTGGAGCGGCAGCCGCCACATCTTTAAGCACTCCCCGATTGAAGTACTCAGACTTGAAGGCGAAGCGACGTGAAATAACAATAGAGTATTTGATATGAGTCATATTTAAGGATCAGATACAAATTTCATTACACTTGATGTTGTCACTTATATCTCGCAGATTTGCGCTGAGTTAACCACTGATTTACGCAGAATATCTGCGAGAAGAAGTAAGTGTTATTTCCAATCAAATTCTATTTTCTAATCTCACGCTTAATTTTAGGTGAATTAACCAAATGACAATCAATCAAAAAGTCTGGCTCATTTCATTCATTATTGTTCTCGTCTGTATCCTGGCCGCACTGCTTATTTATATCTACACAGGCCAATTTGTTCTTGCCCTTTTTATTGCCCCTCCCATCATCCACTGGATTCTAAAGCGGAGACAAAATCGCGATACCGGTAACCGTTTCTGACAGCGCCCTCAACTGAAAACGGCTTTCTCTTAATAAAATCTATATTGAAACATTACTAAAGTAGCCTATCTTCATCATTCAATAATCCATTGTGGTGTCTCAAATATTAGCTATGTCTACCCGCTCAGAAGAAAATCACTCTTTAAAAAATAACCTATCCAACAGAGCTGAAGAAAAACGGCTTGAGGAGCTCTATAGCTATCATATCCTCGATACTGAACGGGATGATGATTTTGATGCATTGGCTACACTGGCAGCCAAAATTTGCGGTACTGCCGTTGCGCAGATCAATTTTATAGACGAGGATAGTCAGTGGTCGAAGTCGTGTATAGGCGCAGAAATGGACAGAATACCCCGGGAGCACTCCTTTTGTGATCATACGATCCGTCATGATGAAGATATGATTGTCCCCGACATGCTTGAAGATGAGCGTTTTAAAGGGAATTTGTTTGTTGAGAATGATCCCAACGTTCGATTCTATGCCGGAATAGCTATAAAAAGTGAGAACAGGCACAACATTGGCACGATCTGCGTCATTGATGTGGAACCAAAAGAGCTAAATGAACATCAGCTCGATTCACTCAAAATTTTAGCGAAAGAGATTGAAGTTCGCTTAAAATTAAGGAAGACCAATATTCAGCTTGAAGAAAGTAATCAGCAGCTCAATCAAACGGCCACCTTTTTAAAGAATAGTGCAGATCTGATGTTTCTCATCGACCCAAAACTTTTTAAAATCAGAGAGATCAACCGGGATGTTATCAAGCTGCTTGGATATCATCCGCACGAACTGCAAGATCAACCCCTATCCGTTTTGAAGCCGGGCCAGGTTTTTCTTGAAGAGTTAAATCATTGGGCTGGTAGTGATCTCGAAAAATTTGAATTCGAGTGCAGGCTCCAATCCAAAAACAGCGACAAAACCTGGTTTAACGTTCAAATCACCAAAGTGGATGAACTTTGGTACGCAACAGCCCGGCAGATCGAGAAAAGAAAACAGATTGAAGAAAAACACCGGGACACCCTTAAGATTTTAAAAAATGCACAGAGAATTGCCAAAGTGGGCAACTGGGCCTGGTACCCGCAAACCGGCGAGTTGATTTGGTCGGGTGAAATTCATCATCTGATGGGAACCGATCCTGATAACTATTCTCCCTCTATTAAAACTTTCATGCAGATGATACCTGAGGAGGATCGTCATATTTTAGAGAATACCATCCAGCGAATAATAGGTGGTGGCTCTATTGAGCATTTTGAGCATCGCGTTGTAAGAAAAGACGGTCAGCTAATTTATGTTACGCAAAGAGGTGAAATTGAGCGCAATGAACATGGCGAAGCTGTAAAAGTTATCGGAATTCTTCAGGATATCACCGAATCGAAACAAGCCGAAGAGAAAATCCTTGAGTCGCTGAAAGAGAAAGAGGTGATGCTTGCAGAGATTCATCACAGGGTGAAAAATAATTTATCGATCATCATTGGCATGCTTCAGCTCGAAGAATTTAACACCGACAATCTTCAAGCCTCTGAGATTATGAATTCAATTATATCCAGAATTCGCTCCATGGCGCTTGTTCATGAGAATCTCTATCAAACTGCAACATTTACCTATGTACCATTCGATAAGCTGATAGAAGATCTGATCAAGACCACGTTAAAATCCAATCACTACTCTAACAATCCAAATATAGTTATTGAAGCGGATGATGTTTGCCTGAACATAAATCAGGCCATTCCTTTTGCCCTGGCTGTCAATCAGCTTATCTACCTCTGCTTCAGTGAATATGAAAACCAAATCATCTTCAGCCTGAGCGATAAAGGCCAATCTGTAGAGTTACGTATTCAGGCTGAAGGAGAATCTTTTTTTAGTAAACTGACCGAAAATGAGAGCAATTCTGTAAATCTTTTCAAAACTCTGCTCACGCAGTTTAAGGGATCATACATGATCAATAACTCCAAAAGTGCCGGTCAGCTTCTGATCTCTTTTGATAAATCCGATAATAAAGGTTCATCAGCCGGAAACTTCTCCGGATAGATATTCATTGATTCCATTTTGCGAAGTTACCTCCGCACTTTATATTTGCGCACGAAATAAAACCTGATCTCGAACTCATCATCCCGAGCAATGAGGGATGATATTTTAATGTAAGTGTGTTTACATGAAAAAAATTATACTCGTTTTTTCTCTGACCGTTCTGTTCCCTCAACTGATTTTGGCACAGCTGACAGCCGAACTCGACTCTATCTCTGTCACGTCATCTCGAATTACGACATCCATCTCTGAAAGTGGCAAAAGTGTATCCGTCATTACGCAGAGGGAAATCGAAGCTATGCCGGTAACCTCGGTTGATGAGCTCATGCGCTCCATTCCCGGTATCAACATCAATGCAAGGCAGGGATTTGGGGTTCAGGCGGATGTTGGCATGCGTGGCAGCACGTTTTCACAAGTTCTTTTTATGCTTGATAATGTACCGCTGAACGATCCTCTAACGGCCCATTTCAATGCAAATATTCCGGTGTCGCTGGGGGAAATTGGACAGATTGAGATCATTCGGGGACCTTCCAGTGCGTCATTCGGTGCAGACGCAGTGGGTGGCGTGGTTCACATCAAAACCAAAATGTATATGCAGCGGGAAGTTTCCCGAAACGGAGAGCTTCTCTCCTATGCGGATGCAGATCTGGCCTACGGCGAAAATAATCTTCGAATCGGCGACCTCTCTTTTGAACTCCAGAACAACCGATGGAGAATGAGTACATCTTTGCGCGGAGTCTACTCTGATGGCGAACAGCTTCAAAACCCCGGATTTGATGCCGGTGTGTCGGATCAAGCTCAATACGACAACTATTTTGAGCTGGCGAACATCAGCACCTCACTATCTTATCGAATGAATAACAACTGGTCTGCATACATTCGCGGCGGACTGGATGAACGCGATTTCAGTGCACGATATTTTTATACCCGAAGTGAGTTTGATGAGTCGGTTGAACAAATCTCGAGTAGGTGGGCCCTGGCTGCCATTACACGTGATAGCGGACAGCACAGATCGGAAATGAATGTCTCCTACCGCAATGTAAACGACATTTTTGATTTTAACTCCCGTATCGGATCACCGGTAAATGAACACACAACGGATCAAATTTTTCTCAACCTTTCTCATCAAATTGATCTGGGGAATTTCGGCCGTTCCTCGATTTCGGATTCCCGGATAATGATCGGAACTCAACTGCTCAATAAACAGATTGAGAGTACAGACCGGGGAGATCATGATGATCGAATGGGCGGAATATATGCGATTGGATCGTTGGGCTGGGAAAATGGACTCAGCATAACGGCCAGCACGCGTCTTCAGTTTGATACACAGAATGATCCTGAACTGCTTCCTCAACTCAGCATGGCGTATAACAGAGACAAAATAACAATCAGAAGTTCAATGGGACGCGCCATACGGATTGGTGATTTTACTGAACGGTTCATCTCTTCTGAAATTGAAAATCTTGCCCCGCTGCGTAACATCGGGAATCCCGATTTGAAACCGGAACGCTCATGGACCTATGACCTTGGGATGGACTGGAGGCCCACGCATCAAACATTGATCTCTCCCACTCTTTTTTACAGAACTTCCTCAAATCTGATTGACTATTCACTTACAAATTCATCCAACATCAACAACGCGGATAATCTGCAGCCGGATGAAGATTACTTCTACACCATGAATATTGCATCCAGCAGTGCTGCCGGATTTGAACTACTGGCATCGCAGCGATATCGATTGAATTCAACATACTCCCTGCGAACAGAAGCCGGCTATACCTACATCCGAACAAGCGGAAATGAAGATGAAGTCTCCAAGTACATCGCAAATCATCCAAAGCACCAGCTCTCATTTACGGTGGATGCGGAAGCCGGAAGATTCCGCGTAACTTCAGAATCATCATACCGGGTCCGTTCCGGAGAAACGGCTGATCTAATTAGTGGCGAAGTGCCCGGAGACTATTTTGTTACCAATTTGAAGCTGCAATACTCACCTTCCAAAATACCGGTTTCAGCGTATGTTCAGGCTCTGAATTTGACTAATACTCAGTACCAGGAAATTCTCGGTCCGCCAATGCCCGGCCGATGGATGATGGGTGGATTGAAAGTGCGGATAAGGTAATAGGTAGTTCAAAACGTACTACTCAATCTTCCCCTTCTTTCGAAGGCGGTGATAAATGCGTTCCGTGTCCAGTTCTTTCGGTATGTCTGATCCGGCTGTCAGATGATCCGCCAGAATAGATGCCATGTACTCGGAGTAGATCAACCCTTTCGATCCCATAGCTGAATAGACCAGCAGTTGTGGGTTGTTTCTGTGCCGTCCAAGCACAGGCAAATGATTCGGTGCCGTAGCCCGAACGCCCGCGAGCTGTCCGGTCTTTTTCACATTCTTGCTGATCTCCGGCAGGATTTTCTCCAGTTTCCCAAACAGCCGGTTATATGCCTCCTCAGTGATATCCACATCCTCAAAATGGTGCTCGTAGGTTGAACCGACGATCAGTTCATTTGGCTTTCTTCGCAAAATATATCCCAAAGCAGAAAGCCCATGCACCCACGGCAGATCATGCTCGGTCTTAAAAATAGCCACCTGACCTTTTACCCGTTGAATACCCAGTTCAGCCCAGTCATCAAATCCGGGTGTATCGGCGCCTGCACATACAATCACGTGCTCGGCGGTTGAGGTTTTTCCCTCTTCATCGGTCAGAACAAAGTCTGATTCCATAAATTCATACTCCGTTTTTAAACCGGTAAACGTTAGGCCGTTATCCGTCAGAACATTTCGGAACGTATTCAGGTAGTTATCTACAAATACCGTGAGCCCCGGCTTGATGAAGTACCCGCCATAATTCTCAGCAATTCCGGGGTTGATCTCCTCAATCTCATCCGGCTCAAGCCAATCCACCCAGCCTTCCGGCCAGGGTTGTTCTTCAAGTGACTGTTTGAAATTCTCTGCCAACTCTTCGGTAATAGCCGGACGCAGCACACCGGTGGCGTTAAACAGATCATCCCTGCCCGATGCCTCAGCAAGTTTATCAATATTGGACCGGAATGCGTTCAAACACTTTTCGCTCTCCCAAACCAGGTTTCCTTTTCGTCCCGCGGATGGATTCACCATCGCGGCGGGCGGACCGGGAGCCTCAGGATCGGCCCGAAACGGATCGATCAACAGAACGCTCTTTCCTCGCTGTTGAAGTTGATTAGCCATGGATAAACCGGAGATTCCGGCTCCAAAAATTGCTGCGTAAAAATCAGACATACGTAAATTTCTTTTGTTTCTCGAAACTTACGGGCCAGACCGTTCAGAGACAAACGGGAAACAATTCATTAAAAATCGGGTAATTTTACATTGGTTCAGGGACAACCATTTCTACTGCTGATAACCAAAAAAATTAGACTCATACGGTTGTATTCCGGTTAAAACTTTCAGAGATTTGGCGCCATGGGATTTTTTATAAGAAAAGCATTTAAAGCCGGTCCGGTTCGAATCAATTTATCAAAGGGTGGCGTTGGAGTTTCCGGCGGAATAACCGGTGCCAGATTGGGTTTGAACCGAAATGGAGCCTATGTCTATGGTGGAAGACACGGACTTTATTACCGCGAGCGGATCGGTAAAAAAAGAAAATCAAAGCGTTCGCTTGATCAGGTAAAACCAAATGGGCGGCCGATAGAATTAAATCCTCATGGCCCCACTGATCTCTTTGTCGATACGGGAGCAAGCTTCTCTTCGCCCTACGATCTGATCGAACCGCACCCCTGGCCGGAGCTGATTGAACCGTTGCCACGTCATAAAAATCCATTTATCTGGATTGCAATTTTTCTCTTGGCAGGAATCTCTGTCATCATACCCGACCCGGTGGTCTGGTCAATTTCGGCTGCAGGTTTTTTGATTATTTTATGGAGCGTTTTTAACGACTACAGATGGCGTAAAAAAGGGCACCAGATGGTAGAATCGATTGCAAAAGCGTTTGAGGAAAATCCCAAAACAATTGATTTATCGCCGATGCATCGCTTCGAAGAAAAAGCCCCTAAACGATATAACGAGCGGTTTATGCCGGACCTCTTTTCCGTGATTATCCAAATAGCCATGGAAAAGCAGGAGGATGAATATATTTTCTCCTACAATAAACTCGAAAAACAGCTTCCCGTAAACGATGAATTTATTCTGAACACCAAACAGGCTATCCTGACCCGAAGAATGGAGGCCGTGCTGGAAGATCACCTGCTTTCCGAAAAAGAGGAGAATGAAATCCGGGATCTCATCAAAAAATTAGACCTATCCGAAAAATTCATCTTTGAAGAACTGCAGTATCTGGATTTAGCTTCGTCCGTCAGGAAAGAGGTGGAGAAACCAATTGAAGAAGTAGAGAGCTCTGTTCCGCTGGTCAGAGGTGAACACTGTTTTGCTGTTTTTGACGATGTCAGATTGCTTGAGGAGCGTGTACAGGAACGCTTCCAACACAAACGCGTAAAATACAGGAAGCTCGGCTACGAAATTCAGATGGAAGGCAAATTGGTGATAACTGACAGGAGATTGATCATCTACGGAAGCGGCTCCAGGGAATATCGGCTAAACAAGATTCAGAATGTCATTGCAGACCTCGAGGCCAATACGATAGAAGTAACGATCGCAGACAGAAAAAATCCGATCTACCTCTCCTCCAAACTTCCCATGTTGATCTCAGCCAGACTGGAGAAGATTATTGAGAGTGAAGTGAAGTAGTATATAATTAGTCGACCTGCAAGCGTCCGTAAGGACCTGGCAGCGTCTCAAAAAAGATTTTAAAAAATCATCAATAACACTAAACCCATTCATGGGTTTAACATACGAGCGCGGGATTTATCCCCGCGATCAAAAATCAGAGTAACTCTGCGAGAAATTCAGACGCTGTCAGATCCGGTGGGTGCTGACAGGTCGTTTAATCCTCAATATCCCATCTATACGTACGGTGGGTTTTGTGATGGACACAGCCGAGTGCCTCGAGGCTTCTCTGCATTAGCCAGTTTTTTTCACTGACCCATCCGCCTTCCAAGTACTCAAGTGTTGGAGCTGCTTCGTATGTCATCTGTATACCCCGGATAAACACCAGCGCCTCTAAACCGAGTTTGCGGTATTTGGGCAGAGTACCGAAGACCATCGTTCTAAGATGTTTTACCCTTCGCTTAAAGAGCATCAGTTTCGGGATATGCCACCAGTTTATTTTTCCGCCTGTTTCTGCTGAAATTTCATTTAAATCGGGAATAGAGACCGCAAAGGAAGCCGGTTCCCCATTCACAAACGCTATTTGAATACTTTCGGGAATCATGATTTTTTTTAAATCCTGAACCATCTTCTGCGTAGCTTCCCGGGTCAGTTCAGTGAACTCATCTTCCCTCTCCGAAATGTCCTGATGCCGCCAAGCCTGGTTATAAATTGTCCGAATTGACTCTGCATCCTCCTCCAGATTTTTCATGTCAATCGGGCGTGTGGTTACATCTGACCGGCTCTCAATACGATCTGTAATCCGAACCATGCGTTCCGGCAAAGGCTCCGAAAAATCGCGTTTATAGCTCCAATGATTATCCAGCTTTTCTGCGCCGGTATTTTCCAATAGCGTTTGATAGTAAGGCGGATGATAAAACATCCCATAGATTGGAGGTTCATCAAAATTTTCGACCAGTAGCCCCCAATAGTTCATGTTCTGGCCAAAATTCACGGGTCCGCGAAATGCACTATACCCATGCTCTTTATGCCATTCTCGCGCAAAATCAATCATCGCTTCTGCAACCGACTGATCTTCAATCATCTCCACAAAACCCAGTCCGCCCATTTTAGGAGTAAGTGCCGCATCTTTTACGGGATGATTCATCAGGGCAAACCGCGCTACCACTTCTTCACCGTTATAGATCAGGAAACGCTCACATTTACCGCCATCAAAAAAAGAGTTTTTTTCCGGGTTGAATACATTTTCCACTTCAAACCGGAGCGGAGGAATCCAGTTTGGGTATCCCTTATAGATGGAAAATGGAAATTGATGAAAAAGGTCGATCTCCTTTTTTGATTCAATCTTTTTAAAACGGTATGCCATCAGTGTAAATCTATTCTTACATTAGCAGTGTAATAACCTGATGAAAGTACAGGGCGTTGGGCTTTGTTCAAAATCAGTATTTTGGCATCCATTAAAAAATTTCTAAACGATACTTATGCAAACCGAGAGTCAGCGCAAATTCATTGTTTTACTGCTTGCTCTATCGTGTATAATTTCCATCTATCTGTTTATAAACACCAACCCTGTTTCACCCAAAAAGCTGACAGATGGTGCTCAAATCGACTCTTTGATTTCCATGTCTTTAGAAGAGTTCAATATCGAATCAAGTCAGGTTAGACGACGAAATATTCAGGTCGACTCCGTATTTACACGAAGCGTTTATAATATCAGGGTAGCACCAAATTTCTCAAAAACAACCCTGCATTACACCTTGCAACAGGAGCTCTGGCCTTACAACGTGAAGCCGGCAGCACAGATCCGGTTCCCTGAGAAAGATTTAAGAATGCATCTTCTCTACAATGATCAGATCTACCGAACCATCATTGTCAGTGAAGATCAGGAGTTGACCTTGCAACGTAATCAACCCGAAATTTTACCCGGACAGGACTCTCATGAAGTGGATTGAACCTCAGAAATATCTCAACAAACTGAAACTGCAGGAATTTCCCCAGCCGGAGATTATTCAGCTGAACTATCCGGTTCTTCTCTGCCACGGGTATGGAAGCATGTCGATGCTGATGAAACCCTCACCCATGCAGGATTCCTGTATGAGGCTGCGTGGTTTTGGTATTCATGCCTTTGCCCCAAATATTGTGCCTTATGCCACAATCGAAACCCGGGCACATCAATGGAAAGATCGAATAGAACAACTTCAACAAAAGTATGGATACACAAAGTTTAATGTGATAGCTCACAGTATGGGCGGTTTGGATATGCGATATGCTATTCAGAATGATGGAATAGCCGATTCAATCGCTTCCCTGACAACCATTGCAACACCTCACCACGGCACCAGTCTGGCCGAAATTGTATTAACCACCCCTGAACTATTGAAGGAGAAACTGAATGAGCTGATGAACTGGTTTGGTGAGAATGTTTTTCCCAACGAGAAAAGCAATGCTGTAGCAGCTGTTGAGCAACTAACCAGGAATTATATCGAGGAGACATTTAATCCGGCTACCCCCAATCATGAGAAGATTCAATATTACTCCATCAGTGCGGCAGTAGGTAAAGGAACAACACATCCGTTGAATCCCATTTTACGACTTCAAAATCAATTGATTTATCAAAAAGAGGGTATCAACGACTCGTTCGTTACCGCCGAAAGCGCAATTTGGGGTGAGCATATCGGGCAGTACTCCATCAGTCATCTCGAACAGATTTATCTTCAGGTCAGTAAGGAGAGAAAGCCATTAGTTGATAAAATGTGGCTGGATACTGCAAAAAATCTGCAAAAGAATAATCTATAGCTCGATCTCTCTCAGATCATTCAGTAAGGAGTAGGCGGTTAAGTCATATTGAATGGGTGTAAGTGAAGCGTACCCCTTTTCCAACATTGAAATATCATTCTTTTCATCTTCATCTAACAGCTGAAACTTACCCGTCATCCAGTAGTAGTTTCGGTTATGAGGATCTACCCTGCCCTCAAACTCCTCTACATATCGGCTGTTTGCCTGCCGTGCCCACTTAATTCCTTTTAACGGACCGGAAGGAGCATTTAAGTTCAACGTAACACCTCTGGGAAGTCCGTGATTTAATACATAGCCGATGACTTTTCGGGCCGCATCCTGGCAACCGGACAGATCTGCATCTTCATCAAAATCCGTGCACGAAACGGCAATGGAGGGATAGCCTAAAATGGTGCCTTCGGTTGCTGCACTCACGGTTCCCGAATAGAGAATATTAATACCTGCATTACTTCCGTGATTTATTCCACTGACAACCAGATCCGGTTTACGATCCAGCAGCTGATTATGAGCTAATTTCACAGAGTCGGCCGGAGTTCCTGAAACCGCCTGTCCGTCAAAACGGCCGTCGATACGAAAGGGTCGGGCACGCAGAGGCGTAGAAACGGTAATGGCATGACCCACTGCACTCTGCTGGCGATCGGGGGCAATGATAGCTACATCTCCAAATTCATCAGCGATTTCAGCAAGTGCTTTAATACCCTGTGAAAAAATACCGTCGTCGTTACAAACTAAAATCAGGGGTTTTCGGGGCTTCGTCATTAGATACTGCTTTCTTTTTTATTCTGAAACGAGTCTGGTAAGGCTTAAATCAACTTTATGTAAACCTACTCAGCTCTATTTATACTGTTCGTTTTCGTTGGGAAAGTCACCGGTTTTCACATCATCAATATAGTGCTTGATTGCGCTATCCATTGAGTTGTGCAAATCCTCATATCGTCTTAAAAACCGGGGAGAAAAATCTTTATTGAGCCCCAGCATATCATGAAGTACCAAAACCTGACCGTCGCAGTGGGGGCCGGCTCCAATACCAATGGTTGGTACAGATAGTGATTCGGTTACTCGCTTAGCGAGATCGGAAGGAATTTTTTCAAGAACGATTGAAAATACACCGGCCTCTTCCAGGATTTTAGCATCCTTGAGTAGCTGATCAGCTTCCTGTTCATCTTTGGCGCGAACTTTATACGTTCCAAATTTATAGATGCTTTGTGGAGTTAATCCCAAATGTCCCATTACCGGTATTCCGGCATCCACAATTCGTTTTACAGTATTGGAAATCGGTTCACCGCCTTCCAGCTTTACTGCGTGAGCGCCGGCCTCTTTCATCATACGTCCTGCACTCTTCAAGGCCTCCTTGGTCGTCACCTGGTAACTCATAAACGGCAAGTCTGCAATTACCAGAGCTCGCTCTACCCCTCTAACCACGCACTGAGTGTGATAGATCATTTGATTGAGGGTCATGGGTACGGTTGTCTCATGGCCTGCCATTACGTTACTTGCAGAGTCTCCTACAAGAATGACATCCACACCGGCACCATCAACTATGCCTGCCATCGTAAAATCATACGCGGTAAGCATGCTGATTTTTTCGCCATGGCGTTTCATATCCACCACAGTTTGAGTTGTTACTTTATCTCGTTTTTGGGATGGGAGTTCAGTACTCATGCGTTATCCTTTGATACAATTGCAGCGGATGCTTCCAGTTCACAAACCACTTTTCCGTCAACACTGGCTGTTCCAATCATCGTTATAAAATTCCGACGCTGGTTTTCCAATTTTACCTCAATTCGAAGTTGGTCGCCCGGAACTACACTTTTTCTAAACTTGGCATTTTTGATCCCTGTAAATACCATCAAAGTATTGTCGGGGTCGTCCACCTGATTTTTCATAATCATCAATGCACCCGATTGTGCCATCGCCTCAACCTGAAGCACGCCGGGCATAATGGGCGCACCGGGAAAGTGACCGTTGAAATAATCTTCATTTACCGTCACATTCTTAATGGTAACAATTCGCTTCTCCTCCAGTTCCAGAACTCTGTCTATCAACAAAAACGGATAGCGATGAGGAATGTAATTTTTAATCTCTTCGATTTTCATGTTCTTGGTTTGTAAAATTTAAAATGGTTAATCTATGCGGCGATATATTTCCTGTGCGGGTACTTAGATCGATTAAACACAATATCCTCAATCCAGTAATTACAACTCCATCAGCCGTTGATGACAGTGAATATACTAAATCTAAGCTACGGTACCCACATAGACGTAAGCAATTCCGCCTGTGAGCTTTATAGCCTTTCGAGATGAAAAAGATTCCGTCTTGTCCATCAGTTCCAAAAACTTCTCTCCGGCCGGAAATTTAGCACTTGTCTCTGGGAGGTAAGTATATGCTTCACGGTTTCCGCTGATCCATCCCCCAACCGTTGGCATCACGTGCTTGCTGTAAAATTGATATGGATACCGGATCAACCCTTCCGGCTGACCGAATTCCAGAACCACAACACGTCCGCCCGGCTTAATAACCCTGGCCATCTCTTTCAGTGCAACAACAGGATCGTCAACATTTCGTATTCCAAAGGCGATACTCGTGATATCAAACGAGTTGTCATCGTAGGGAAGATTCATGGCGTCTGCCACTTCAAACTCAACCACCAGATTTTTATCCTCCGCTTTTGCAGGGGCATGCTCGATCATCTCCTTACAAAAGTCTGTACCAAGAACGTATCCTTCGTGGCCTACTGTTTTTTTAAATTCAAGAGCTAAATCGCCCGTACCGGTTGCACAATCCAATACTCTGTCGCCCGGTTTTGCGCCACTTTCCAAAACTGTTTTCTTTCTCCAGGCATTGTGCACGCCAAATGATAAAATGCCATTAATCCGATCGTAATCATCGGCAATATCGGCAAACATATTTCTTACTTTTTCACTCATAATTCTATACCAGATCTTTTCAAATCAATAATTTAGTGAGAGTATCTATTTTAGATGATCTGTTTTATTTAAATAGACTGCTCTAAATTCCCCATCATAAACAAGATGATTTATTGCCCCGTTCTGATGCTCAATTTTATGCATATTTTTAAGTCCGTACCCCAGCCACTTCGACAGCAATATTCTTATTAAACGACCATGCAGAATAAAAACCAATGTATCTTCCCGGGTTGATTCGATGACTTGATGAAACACACTGTTGGCGCGCTCAAAAACTTCAACCGGGGATTCGCCACCGGGAATGGGAGTATTCACATCTCCTGATTGCCAAATCTCTTGCAGCTCTTTCAAATCTGCCGAAGCATCCAGATAAGGGATACCTTCATACTTTCCGAAATCCATTTCGTCCAACCCTTTTTCCTGCAGGGTTTCCAATTTCAATTTCTGGCTGTATGGTTTAGCTGTTTGCCATGTGCGCTGTAATGAACTGCTGTACAGATGATCAGCCGGATAGTTTGTCAGATAATCTGACAGCTTTCCTGCCTGTATCCAGCCCGTTTCATTTAGAGGTGCATCAATACTTCTGCCCTGCAACAGTCCTTTCTGATTGTAATCCGTTTCACCGTGACGCGCTATTAATAGCCGTTTCACACTCATTTCTTCTTTTTTTTATTAAATTCAATAACTGCCTGTCTGATCTGATCGTCCAGCTTCTTAATTTCCACCGGTGGTATATCCTCATACACTGCATACCGAACCAGTATCATTTTCAGAACCCTGTCATTCAACGGAAGCTTATCTCCTTCCTTAGCGGAATCAATTTTATCCCACAATCTTCTTAAAAGACTGACTTTAAACAGGAAGAAATAGATTATCCCAATGGTTACCGCCAAATACATCCCGCTGATACCCATGTAACTGAGTACAACGGCTGCAATCAACACCTGAAGCAGTTCTGAATTTAAAATTCGAATCGGTGTTTCAAATACAATATTGACAAAAGCACTTTTTTTGTGATACCACCAGTAGTGAAACAGGAATGCTATAACGGCCGCAAGCCAGGTTTCTGTTACAAACGCCAACCCAAAGTAGATCAACATTGCCAGGGAATCTGCACTGTCAATCCAAACAACAGCTTTTGTGATCAAACTTTCAAAAGAGTGCTTCTTTAGCAGACCGGGCACATACTGTTCAACGGTATCGCGGGTAGCATGGAACCAGTGTCCACCCGAAGTGACCGTAGAAAATGGAGTTTCTAAAATATTTATTGAATGAGACTTCTTTGAAAACATAATGGCTAAAGATAGCCTCTATTGATGAGAAAAAGAACTAAAAGGTATGCCCTTCACACCCGCCAAATCACGCTTTTGCAACCGTAACTATCACAGATGGTTTTGAGTATGGAATGAGAACTCCGGCCAGTTCAAACGTTGTGGCACCCGTAGTAAAAACATCATCAATGAGTACCGGAATTCGATCCTTAACAGCTGCCGAATTTTTCAGTTGGAAAGCATTTCTCAAATTTCCAGTTCTTTTTTCTGCAGATAGTCCGGTTTGAGTTTTAGTTTTTCTGACTCTTTGAACTCCATTCGGTTCAATTATTTCCCAATGGGTTACCTTTGCAAATCCTTCTCCTATTGCCCTGGCTTGATTATATCCCCGTTTACGTAATTTACTTCTGTGAAGCGGAACAGGAACAATAATGGGATCAAACTGTTCAAATAGTCTTTCTTGTTCAGAATCCATCTGATTCAGATAAGCGTCAGCCAATGTTCTACCCAACTCTTCGCCTACAGATCGAAGGAAATCATATTTCAGCTTATGCAGTAAATCCTGCAGGTATCCACCTTTATCAAACGACCACATGGCGAATTGCATTTGTACCGATTCAGGCAGTAGCTGTAGTTGTTCAGGATCAGGCTTATCAAATCGTTGCTCTCTGCACCAAGGGCAAAGATGACTGTTTTTTTGATGTACTGATGATCCACAGCAAGCGCAAACCGTTGGAAATAACAGATCAATGAATGGGCTCACTAATTTATTCATAAGAAGTTTTACTGCATCGAGTTGGAATCCATGATTACTACTAATATGAACCGTTATTTATCCAAACCTTACAAAAATTGGTTCTTTTTCTTTTGAGTCTTTTGGAAAGCACGATAATTAATTAGATTTGAACATCGAAAATAACCCAAAAATTGTACTATGCCTTCAATCGGGAAAGATTTAGCGACCATCAGAAAGCACCTTGGTTTATCCATTCACGATATCCAAAGTGCCACAAAAATACCCTTATCAACTCTTGAGTCTATTGAAGACAACTCAATTTTTGAAAAGTCTGATGAAATACAAACGTACATAAGAAGTTTTGTACGAACCTACGGACGAAAATTAAAACTGGATGACAACCTTGTGCTTGAGGCACTGGATTCGCATGAAGTTGGTGGGTACAATCACGAGTTACTGCAGCCTTTCCCGAATTTGGCTCCACCCGCTCCAAAGCAGGCTGAGCTACCTGAACCTGATAAAAAAACCGACTCTGAAAAGAAGGATGTACCAAAAGAGCCTGAGGAAGGTAAAAGACGATCAAAAATTCAGCCTGACTTCCCTGCTGAAGAAAATGAAAATATAAAAGAAAAAGATCAGGATAAGCCGGCTTCAACACCTGCACCCAAAACCGGCAAGTCAACATCCCCTCCCAATGTTCGAAGTGTTAACTGGGCAGATATGGGTAAACGTTTTTCAACAAATCGCAGCAATACCCCAATAAGACTGATTGGAATTGCTATTGTAGTGCTTTTTGTGATTGCCTTAACCTACTATTTATTTAGCAATGATTTCTTCATGTCGGATGATGTACAGCAAACGGATACAATACCGGTACCCGAAGAGACCGTAACTGAAGAGAACTCCGGTATACCGCTCGACATTGATGAAACACCTCAGGAAGCAGAGCCTGCTCCCCCGGCAGAGTTGGGAGAAACCCTCTACATCACAATCTACGCCGCAAATGACCGCCTTGATCCTGTTCGAGTCTGGAGCGATTTAAAACCACGAATTGATCCCTACTGGATGGAACAGGGAACTGCACTTAATTTTGAGTTTAGTGACACGATTCGGGTGCGTGGTCAATACAATCGGATGCTTCTCTTCATGAATGGTCACCGTATTGATGACGTCCGTCAGCAGTTCTACAATGATGAGGAAAATGCTGTTGAACTGACGCGGGATATTTTCGAAGACGATTCAAAATGGAGATCAACGATCCCGTTAGAACTCCCTCCGAACGTTGCAGAACCTGACTCTGTTGCCAACAGACCATCATTTTAACCATACGATAACCATCAAGAATGGATAGAAAAGAGGCCAAAGCCCGGGCTAAAGAACTGCGCAAACTAATTGATGATGCCAATCAAGCCTACTATCAGGAAGCTCAACCTTTTATAAGCGACAAGGAGTTCGACCAGGCTTTGGCAGAGCTGGAGAAAATTGAACAGGAGTTTGACCTTGAGGCGGATGGTTCACCCACCCGACGAGTTGGAGGAGAACCAAGCAGCGTATTTCCGAATGTTGAACATCCGCAACCGATGCTCAGTCTTGATAACACCTATAATGAAGAGGAGCTTAGAGACTTTGATCGAAGAGTAAGGAATATTCTGGGCGACACTGAGTTCAGTTACGCCGTTGAAATGAAATTTGATGGTGCATCTATTCGTCTTCGGTACGAAAACGGTGAGTTTGCATTGGGAGCTACGCGCGGCGACGGAACAATGGGTGATGAGATCACACGAAATCTTAAAACCATCACAGATATTCCTTTAAAGGTATCCACTAATATTGATGTTCTGGAAATACGCGGAGAAGCCTACATGGAGAAAGAGGCGTTTGTTCGCTTAAATGAATACCGGGATGAGCAAGGGCTTCAACCCTTTGCAAATCCCAGAAATTCAACGGCCGGTTCGCTTAAAATGCAGGATCCGCGAGAAGTAGCCCGACGCCCGATCCGGTTCTTTGCATTTGATTTACTACTGGAGGATCAGACAGATTATCCAACTCAACAATCAAAAATGGATCTGCTTCGTAAGCTTGGCTTTCCGATAAGCAAACACTTTAAAGTGTGTAAATCTATTGACCAAATCTTCTCGATCATTGATGAATGGGACGAAATACGACACGAGCTTCCCTACGAAATTGACGGTGTCGTGGTAAAAGTAAATGAAGATCGATACCGCGATGAGCTTGGTTCTACATCAAAATCCCCACGTTGGGCCATTGCATACAAATTTGAAGCAGAACAGGCATCTACTCTTCTTGAATCGATTACACTTCAGGTTGGCCGGTTGGGTAAAATCACTCCGGTTGCAGAACTAAAAGCGGTTCAGTTAGCCGGAACAACTGTGAAAAGAGCTTCACTGCATAATGAAGATGAAATTCTTCGTAAAGATATTCGCCCCGGCGATACCGTGGTTATCGAGAAAGCCGGCGAAATCATTCCACAGGTACTCAGTGTAGTCAATCCCGACCGCGAAGATCGAGCTCCAAAATTTTCAATGCCCGAAAATTGTCCGGCCTGCAATGAAAAGCTGGAAAAATTAGATGATGAGGTTGCCTGGCGATGTATCAACCCGCAATGTCCGCCGCAGGTGAGGGAGAGGATCAAACATTTTGCCTCGCGGGATGCTATGGATATTGATGGACTCGGGGAAGCCATTGTTGAACAGCTTATTGAAGCTGAGTTAATATCAACCTATGCAGACCTCTACAAGCTCAAAAAAGAGGATCTGATTCCCCTGGAGCGTATGGCTGAAAAGAGCGCCGGAAATCTTATCAGCGCCATTCAAAAAAGTAAAAAGCAACCTCTTGAAAGGCTTATTTATGCGATCGGTATTCGATTTGTGGGTAAAACCGTAGCGAAAGATCTGGCATCACACTTTAAGACCATGGATAATTTGATGCAGGCCGATCAGGAAACCATGACAAATATCGACTCCATCGGACCAAAAATTGCTGAGTCTGTGGCTCTTTTCTTTGGCCACGATAAAAATCTTCAGCTAATTGATGAACTGCGTGATGCCGGGCTCAATTTTGAAATGAGCGAATCAGATCAGGTTTCTGATATTTTAGATGGAAAAAAATTCGTACTTACAGGTACACTGCCTACGTTATCACGCAAGGATGCATCCGATTTAATAGAACAACACGGAGGTACAACAAGCTCATCAGTCAGTAAAAATACCGATTTCCTGTTGGCGGGTGAATCGGCCGGCAGTAAACTTACAAAAGCCGAAAAACTTGGAATCCCAATCATAAATGAAGAAGAATTCTATAATATGATTGGTAAGTAATTTATTATCAGTTTGATAGGCACGGATTTTTAGCATTTTTCACAAAAATCAATTTTTGATAAAACCTCACCTTCCCTATACTATGTTTTGGGTACTCGTTAAATGCAGAGATTACCTTTTCGACTAAATAATCATTATGAGCTTTCTTGAAAAAATAGGTCTGGGACAAAAATCCCAAGAAGGATCTCCAAACATTGGCAAAAAGAAAAAACAGAAGCAGAAAGAAGCAGAAAAAAAGAAGATTAAATACCTTCGGATCCTGATTTTTTCGGTTTTTGTGATCTCAATTCTCATCACACTACCGCAAACTACTTTTCAGCCCGTAGCCAGCTTTTCTGTCGGAGAACCCTGGAGATCAGATGATCTTACGGCACCGTTTACATTCTCCTTGAAGAAGTCTGCTGCCGAACTTGAAGAAGAGCAACAGCAGATTCGTCAATCCACACCTCCGGTTTTCCATGTTGACCAAAGTGTTGCCATTACTGTAGAAGCCCGAACGGACTCTGTGTATCGAAGTTTGCAGCCTGTTTTAGACAGCTACCTTCAGTGGCAACGCTCTAAAAGAAATGATGATGGCTCTGCACCAAACGACAGCACCCGCTATTTTCAGGAGCGAAGTTTTTCAAATCTGAATTTATCGGATGAAGCCTGGCTTACCATTCTGGATGATTATGAATCCATCCAGATGTCTTCTGCAGATGAAACGCTTCTGATTGATCGAATCCGTTCCGGTATGCTGGATGTTGCCAATGAAATCCTTAGCAGGGGTGTAATAGACAGAGAAAAAGAAGCTATTGAGCAGGATGAAATAATTATTAGAAACCTGTTTGAACGAACAGAACGGACCATCACTTTATCCAGGACATATGATCTGAACGAGGCCGAAAACTATGCCTCCCTTCAGTTATCACAGTCATTTAACAGCCGGGCTGCAGAAGTTGCCTCCCAGTTATTCTCAAATATTATCGAACCCAATTACATCTATAGTGAAGAGGATAGCGAAGCGATACTGAGTGAGCGGATGGATAATATTTCAACAACCAAAGGTGCTGTTGAACAGGGAGAAATCATCATTCGAAAGGGAGATCTCGTTACGGAAGAGAGAGCTCTCAAACTTGAAAGCCTGGCCGAAGCTCGTGCTGCTTCTGCAACAAACCGGGAGCGTCTGCTTCGATATCTTGGAGAATCTATTGTAATTATAGCAGCAGCTCTTGTATTCCTCTTCTATATCTATTTGTACCGTCGCAACATCTACAATAAACCATCTATGTTCCTTTTGGTATTTATTGTAATGGGAATTGTAATCTTAGCAAGTGCAGCCATTTACCAATTAGACAGTGTAAATAGCTTCATTGTTCCGATTGCTATAGCCCCGATAATACTCACTATTATATTCGACTCGAGAGTTGGTTTGATGTCTACCATTTCCCTGGCTATGATTACGGGAATTATTCATGATAACAGTTTTGAATATGTAATTGCCACTACAGTAGCCTGTAGTTTGGGTGTATTCTCTGTGAGGGATATCAAAAACCGGTCTCAATTTTTCTTCACAACTCCTGGAGTAGTTATGGGCAGTTATCTGGTTGTATTGGCCGGTTTTGCGCTCGCTCGCTATTCTGGCTGGGAGCAATACAGTGCGGATTTAGTATTCGTGATTATCAACTCGATCTTTATCCTCTTTACTTATCCGCTAATACTGCTAATCGAGAAGTTATTTAAGATCACCACAGATTTCACCCTCTTAGAACTGGGTGATACCAATCTGCCGTTGATGAAAAGTTTAATGAATGTGGCACCCGGTACATTCCATCACAGTTTACAAGTTGCAAATCTTGCAGAATCAGCTGCATCCGATATTGGTGCCAACGCCCTCCTCTGCCGCGTGGGAGCCATGTATCACGATATCGGCAAAATGGAAAAACCCGGGTATTTCATTGAAAATCAGAATAAAGCCAATGATCACGACAAGTTAAAGCCTAAAATGAGTGCTCTTGTTATTAAAGCGCATGTTAGCGACGGTGTGAAAAAAGCCCATGAGCACAACCTTCCAAATGTAATTATTGATTTTATTAAGACTCACCACGGGACTTCTCTGATCAAATATTTTTATGGCAAAGCTCAGAATCAGAAAGAGACCATCCCCGAGGAAGATTTTCGGTATGATGGTCCAATTCCGTTTACCCGTGAACAAGGTATTTTAATGCTGGCCGATGGTGTTGAGGCGGCATCCAGATCAATGAAAGATCCAAACTACAGTAAGCTGGAAAACCTGATTAACCGACTCGTTGACGACCATATCAACGACGGTCAGCTCAGCAACTGCCCCCTGACTTTCAAACAGATCCGGATAATAAAACAATCCTTTTTGAATATTTTAGTCGGAGTTTATCACAGCAGAATTGAGTATCCGGAGGAAAACGATAAAAATTCAAAAGGGAAAAACTCCAAAGAGAAAAAGAAAGAGACTGAAGCAGTAGAAAATATATCACAAAACGGCGGGGACGACCAAGACTCAAAGGTTGAGGATTAATCAATGTCGGCGTTCGAATCGGAACTGAAGCACTATCTCCAGTTCATCAAACTCGAAAAAGGTTTGACAGATAATTCGGCTGCTTCCTACGAGAATGATCTGCGTCGATATCTCACATTTGTTTCCCACACTTTGAAAATCAACGGGTTAGATGGTATAACTCTTCAACACATTGAGCAGTATCTTGAAGAGCTGACCGATCTTGAACTGGCCGTCAGTACCATAGCAAGAAACATCTCCAGCATTCGAAGTTTTCATGAATTTGTTGTTGTAGAAAAACTGGCTGAAGCAAACCCCGCAGAATTAATTGAGTTACCCAAAAAGGCCAAAAAGCTTCCTGAAGTATTAAATCCACAGGAAGTTGAAGCCATTATCGACCAGGCCGATCGGACCACAATGGCAGGAATCCGTGATGCTGCCATCATGGAAACCCTCTATGCAAGTGGAATGAGGGTTAGTGAGCTAACAGACCTTGAGATGGATCGCCTTTTCTTTGAAATTGGATTTATTCGTGTGGTTGGAAAAGGGAATAAGGAGCGGCTCGTACCCGTTGGTGAAATTGCTCAGCTCGCCATTGAACACTACATTGAAACGGCACGTAAAGAGTTCTTAAATCCCAAAAAACCGACGAAATCTGAAAATAAAATCTTTTTAAATCAACGCGGTGGACCTTTAACCCGAATGAGTATCTGGAATATTGTGAACAAATACGCTCAAAAGGCGGGAATAGAAAAGAATGTCTATCCCCATATTTTTCGCCACTCCTTTGCCACACATCTTCTTGAAGGAGGTGCCGACCTCAGGGCTGTCCAGGAAATGCTGGGGCATACTTCAATTATTACCACTGAAATTTATACCCATGTAGATCGTTCTCTTCTGCATCAGGTTCACAAAGAATTTCACCCGCGCGCATAACCTCAACGTATATTTTTTAAAAAAAACTGATCCAACAATGTCTCGAAATCTGCTCTCTCTCCTTTTCATCTTTTTATTTACATTTTTCTCTTCTCATGTGGTCTACGCTCAGGTAGGACAACCCGAAAGTTTTAAAAACGGTGTTGTCACTTCTGCCGACCAATACGCCTCAGAAGCCGGACTCGAAATTCTCCAGAAAGGCGGTAATGCTATTGATGCAGCCGTTGCCGTACAATTTGCATTAGCGGTCACACTTCCCAGGGCAGGAAACATCGGCGGTGGTGGCTTTATGGTGCTTCACACTCAGAACGGAGAAGTCAATACGTTAGACTTTCGGGAGAAAGCACCTTCCAGGGCATCCAGAGATATGTACCTGGACGAGGACGGAAACTATCTCAGTGAAAAAAGTAAAATCGGAGGCCTCGCCTCAGGAGTGCCGGGTACAGTTGATGGCATGATTACCGCCCTAGAAAGATACGGCACCTTTGCTCTCGAAGTTGTGATGGAACCGGCCATTCGGTTAGCTGAAGAAGGCTACACATTGACGCATTCTCAGGCCAGGTCGTTAAACAGTGCAGCGGATCGATTGCGTGAATTTGAGGGCTCCAGAGAGATCTTTATTAAACCTGACGGATCACCCTGGAATGCCGGAGATCAATTTGTACAAAGAGACCTTGCCGAAACATTGAAAAGAATCGCTAATATGGGAAGGCGGGGATTCTACTCAGGTTTAACGGGAAGAATGATTGTGGATGAAATGAGGCGTGCCGGTGGTATTATAACCCTGAGAGATCTGCGCGACTACAAAAGTGTATGGCGGGATCCCATTAAAGCTGAGTTCATGGATTATGAACTCTTTATGATGCCTCCGCCCAGCAGCGGTGGTATTGTGTTCAAACAGGTTCTGGAGATGCTTCACGAATTAAATATCGAAGAGTACAGCCTCAATTCTGCCGACTATGTTCACCGCTTGGCCGAATCATTCAGAAGATCATTTGCAGATAGAAATTATTGGCTTGGAGATCCTGATTATGCAAACGTTCCTATGGAAGAACTTCAAAACAACCGGTATCTGACCAACCGAATTTCAAACTTTGACCCAAAAAATGCCTCTTCCAGTGAAGATATTTCCCATGGAGAATTCAACGAATATGAAGAAAGTGATGAAACCACTCACTTTAATGTAGCCGATCAATATGGAAATGTTGTAGCTGTGAATACCACGCTTAACGGTTCATTTGGAAGTTTTGTTACCGTTAGCGGGGCCGGTTTTTTGATGAATAATGAAATGGATGATTTTTCTGCCAAACCGGGCGAACCCAATATGTTTGGCCTGATTGGTGCTGAAGCCAACTCAATTGAGCCCGGTAAACGAATGCTCAGCAGTATGAGCCCGACTATCGCAATCAAGGATGGCAAGCCTGTTTTTGCGGGTGGAGGTGCAGGCGGACCCCGAATCATTACGGCAACCCTTCAAAACTTCCTGAATATTGCCCTTTTTGATATGAATGCTCTTGAAGCCATTTCAGCACCCCGAATACATCACCAGTGGCTGCCCGATCAACTGTATGTAGAAGGGCTCTACTTCTCTGAAGATACCATACATAATTTGACTGAATATGGACATCAGGTGCAAAAGATTGGGAACATTGCCCTTACCCATTTAATCCTGATCGACCCCGAAGGCCTGATGCAAGGTGCAGCAGACAGCCGGAGCTACGGAAGTGTAGCAGGTTATTAACCCGGAGATTTATGATGTCTCAGTTTCTACTTTCTGCTTCTTCAGTTCCGGACTTGCAGCATTAGTAGCTTCCAAAGGGTGAATTGGAAACAGGATCGCTATGGAGTTTTTCTGATCATCCAGAATCATTTCTCCCTTGATCTGCTTGGTTAAAGAACGAACCAGTTTCATGCTCAATTCCGTTTTGTTCTCCCAATCAAAAAGATAAGGTGGAAGCTGTCCATTTTCGCGTACCACAATATAGAACTGCTCATCATCAGCATAGAGATCAATACTGATAACGCCTTCTACATCTGATACATGAACGTGTTCGTACACCTGGCTTAGTATTTCATTGATTACCATACAGACCGGTACTGCACGCTCCAGATCCATCAGCAGGTCACCGGCATAGAGTGAGATATCCGCTCCTGTACTTTCATGTCTGTAATCCTGCTCTAACCTGTTCGACAGTTTGATGACGTATGACTTAAGATTCAAAGAGTTATGATTTCCAGACTGAGAGAGTAGTTCGTGCAGAAGTGAAATAGCCCGAATCCTGGATTTTGACCCTCTCAGGGTTTCAACCATAGATTCATCACCGGTCCGTTTCAGCTGCAGTTCAAAAAGTGCAAGTATAATCCCAAGATTGTTCTGAACCCGTCCGTGAATTTCGTTTAGCAGCAGGTCTCTTTCAGAGAGAGCTTTTTTAAGATCTTTCTCCCGTTTCTTTAATGCTGATGTCTGTTTATCAACTTCATCACTGAGGCTGTTATTCCAGGACGAGACGAGATAAATTCCGGTTAGTCCAACTGTCAGAATTATTCCAATAGATATCCAGAATATCAGCTGATAGGATTCCGTTGCCAGGAATATTTTTTCCACGGCTATGGTTTCAGAATTCACTACGGCTTCAGCTATACCCCGGTTTCCTAAAATTCTTCCTCCCACTACAAACATCAAAACTACCACTACCACAGAAGAAATTGCACCATAAATCCAACCGAGCGTTACCTGCTCTTTGGGTGCTGCTTTCATCAGTTTGTTGCGGTGTCGCAGTACGAATGGTGAGAAAAGAAATAGTAAGGGACCCACTATCAGAATTGATTGAAAAAATGCGCCGGTCCACCACCCGTTCCAAATTTTTACAGTCAAAACTGCATTCAATCCCTGATCCAAACTCCACACAAATGAACCCAGCGAACTGGCCATTGCAGCAACAAGTGACACAACTGTAAAAAAGGCAACGCTCTTTATACTTCTTAAATCAATTGAAACCGGTACACAATGGTAAGCAAGGGCGTAAATACCGAGCCCCAGTACAAATGAAAAAGCAAACAGCAGAGACCACTGGATAGGCATTTGAGTAGAAAAAGCGATCACAAAGGAAGAAAGAAATACTGGGATAAATCCCCATTCAAAACCCATCCAAAAAAGTAAAAGGGACCCAATAATTAACGGAGGATAGATTAGAAAGAATTTGATGATGTTGACTTGATCAACATTGGCAGAAACCCAGCTTTCCGGAACCATAGCCAATACAGAATAGATGGAGAGTCCGATTAATACGACCCACCCTAAAATGGAAATGATTACTTTTAATTTGTTCTCCTGGAGCTTGCCCAGTAACTGATCCAATGCAAGCGGACTCCAATAACGGTTCTCATTTTCCGGTCTCTGTACATCCATGTGGTCCCTTAATCTTAATTACGTAATATTAGAATGTTCTAATATAGAGATTAATTCTCTTTCCCTAATGAGGGTCTCGAAAATTCTAATTTTACAGCCCAACTAAAAATCTGGCTTGAAGGAGGTAACGTAAAAGCTTGCTGTACAGACCTATATGAGATGGGTCGGCAAAAAAAGGGCTATCAAATAAGCTTAGCAATCATAGATATGGCGATGGCAATGACCAGAATTGAAAAACCCAACTGTACCCTGTCGGCCGAGGCTTTTTTATTTAGCTTCACTCCAAAAAATCCGCCTACGAATGCTCCCATCACAAGTGGCAAGCTTGTCCCAAAATCTACATAACCCAGGGTAAATGATGTGATTCCTTCAGGAGCATTTGAGGCCAATGCATATTGTAACCATCCGGAAAGTGAAATCAATACAATGGCCAGCGAGGAGATACTCACCGCTTTCGCAATGGATAAACGGTACCACAGGTTCATAATGGGAACAAGTACAATGCCTCCACCCACACCTGCAAGGGCAGCTATCAATCCTCCCAAACCCCCGGCTCCCAACTGCTTTAACCACCCTGTTTTTTTTGCTTTCAGCTGAAGAGTTACATTAGACTTACTTCTTCTGTAAAACAGAATGGATACAAAGACCAACAGAATTACAAAAAATGAAACAAAGACATCTTCTGTGTAATAACTGCTCGTAACGATTTCTTTACCAAAATAGACGCCCAGAGAACCGAACAACCCGATAATAATTCCCTCTCTCCAATAGGAATTTTTATTGTTCTTCTGCTGAATACTACTGCTTACCGCAGCCGTAAACGTACAGAAAAGTGAGCTACCTACTGTCCAGGATACAGGAGAACTTACTCCCAATGATGTAAATAGAAAGAATAGAATTGGAGAGAATAGCAATCCGCCGCCTACTCCAAAAAAACCGGCCATCACACCGGCAACCAAACCCAGTAGCAGTAGTAGAATAAACATTTACAGCTCTATTTTACCAGTCATATAGGTCACAGCTGAACCCCCAATTTCAACTCTGTCACCTAACATTTTACACTGAATTGCACCGCCTCGTTTAGACAGTTGCCGGGCTTTCAAATTGTTCTTAGATAAACGTTTTGCCCAAAATGGAGTGAGTACGGTATGTGCGGAGCCTGTCACCGGGTCTTCGGGCACTCCAACGGCAGGTGCAAAAAACCGGCTTACAAAATCTTCGTTTTCTCCGGGTGCAGTTACAATAATCCCCCTCGCTTCCATCCTTTCCAGAATCAGCAGGTCCGGCTTCATTTTGGCTACCGTCTCCTCATCGTTCACCAAAATCAGGAGATCCACATTCATACCGGTATAGATCGGAATGGTACCGAGGGCATCCGGTATAAGTTTAGGAACCGGAATTGGTTTAGGAGGCTGAGAAGGGAAATTCATCCAATAGAGTCCCTCTCTTTTTTCTACAGTTAGTAAACCACTTTTTGACGCAAACCGAATTGTTTTCTCTTTAAACCCCTGATGATTAAACAGAACGTGAGCTGTTGCGAGTGTAGCATGTCCGCACAGGTCCACTTCGGTAGTGGGTGTAAACCAACGTATTTTAAAAGACCCATCACTCTCAGGAGTATAAAATGCTGTTTCTGATAAGTTATTTTCTGACGCTATGGCCTGCATTGTATCAACACCCGGCCATTTTTCAAGCGGAACAACGGCTGCAGGGTTACCGGAAAATACTTGATCTGTAAAGGCGTCAATCTGAAAAATTTTCATCTGTAGACTAATTTTTTAGAAAATGTACAAAATTGATCTGAGTAATCCATTTAACAGATCCTTTGGAATTTTACATTCAGATTGCCAAAATCCCCTACTGAAGTGCCTCTAAACGTTTTTTTGCCCGTTTTTTAGCCTCTTCGCTATTATCATGATTTAACACAATTTCATAAAAGTGTTCAGCTTGTGACACATCATTCAGTCTTTCGCTCGTTCTGCCCGCATGATATGCTGAAAGTGCCTGAATGGGGCGCTTATCTGGATTTGGCAGTTGCTGGCCAATCCGGTAAGATTGAGTAAACGATTCAATGGCATTCTGCATATCACCTGTCTGATATTGAGAAATTCCCTTCCAATAGTAAATCTCTTCGAGTAAAATCATGTTTTCCGGGAGGGAGTCATCATTCATGTACTCAATCGATTCCGTAGAAAAAACAATGAGCTCCTCATACCGTTTCAACTCGTGTAATGTTCGTACATAAAGTCGGCGGAAATAGCTGTTACTCGGATATTGATCCACCAGTTGTCTGAAATAGAGAAGTGCCTTTTCATAATCACCTTCATAGTTTAACAGTATGTTGCCTAAAAAATAGGTCGCTTCCGGTCTTGCAAAAACTCCCTCTTCAGAGGCAACTTGCAGAAGCTCCAGGCCCTCCTCTCGATTACCATCCGGCAAGAACCAGGATACAGCCCTGACAGCAGGATAATTCTCGGGTATATAAGCAGCGTAGTATCGCTTCATTCCTTCTGCAAAATCGTTATCAGGCAGTGATGGTAAAACTTCCATAAGCCGGGAGTAGGCCTGATAAGCCCTTCTTCCAATATTTGCGGCGGTAAGCCACTCTTCTCGATTTGAGTGGTGACGCGCAGTGTATCCATTGGCAATTGCCCGGATAATTAGCGCATCGGGATGATCCCGATGGTTTCGAAGAAGTTGAGAAGCTTCATAATCTGCCCGCCTCATCACATGAAAAAATTCATCATCATACTGCTCATTGTGCAGGTCGTTTAAAACCGACCACCAGAGCTCCATCCCGTTCCACAAAGTCCAGAGCGGATGGTCGGGGAACTGCTCCATCCATGGATTTAAAATCTCTCTTGCACTATCGGGGTTCCGATTATAAAGGGAATCAATTGCAGTCTGGGCATCCCCTTTAAATTCTTCATTTTCAATTAAGATGGGAGTCTGTGCCTCTATTATATGTGGACTTATCCCAACCAGGAGGAAGGTCACGGCTACAAAACAGTGGCGACAATTCATACGCATAGAGAAGATCGTTACAGCTATTTAAGGGTCTCTAAAAACCACCCTTCTGTTAAATCCAGCGCTTCATTAAATGCATCCGGAAAGTTCTCTTCTTCAAACGGATGCGATACATTAAACGTATGGCCTGCTTTTTCTATTAAGCGTACTTCCTTCTCATCCGATGGACATGCACGATACAACTTCTCGGAGTCGCTGAAAGGAACAGCTTCATCCTCTTTGCCCGCGATAAATAGCGCAGGAATGTGAATTTCCTCCACCCTCTTGATAGCCATCAATCTGTCGGCATTTGCCAGTGCATCTTCGTACACCACCTTACCAATTTTCATGATTTGATTAGTGCGAGAATTTTTAATCTCCGTATATCCACGGCTTTTCCAATCCTCTATCATCTGATCACTCCAGCGCGCATTGTAATCGGCAACTGCACTCCAAGTTACAAGACTCATAATTTCGCTGTACTCTGCAGCTGCAGCTATAGCTGTATGCCCGCCGCGTGAGTGCCCGAAAATCCCCATCCGATCAGAATCGAGCTGTGCTTTATCCGATGCAATCTCTTTACTTTTTACGGCTTCAATAACTCGTCCTATGTCGTCCAAATCCTGACTCAGAGTCTCTCTTTCAAAGAGATCTAACTGATCGAAATCGAGCATGTTCTCTCCCACTCCGTTCAGGGAAAAATTCATAGCTAGTACAGCAAACCCGGCTCTCGAAAGTTCCTCGCATGCATCAGGAAATGCGCCCCAGTCCTTAAATCCCTTGAAACCGTGTACAAATATGATAAGCGGCTGCACTGTAGCCACCGATACTGAGGGCGTGTAAAGATCGTAGTAAATCGGCAGATTTTCACTGGATGGTATAGATCCCGATTCTTTTATCACGCTGTTCGTTTTCACGCTCCCTCTCTGTTAAAGTCGAGCGTATCCAGCTTAACCAGTCTTCGAAGGTCATTAATCTCTTTCTGTTTCAAATATCGCCAGCGACCAATTCTCATGTCTTTATCATTCAAGCCGGCATATCTGATTCGTTTCAGTCTAACTACATCCGCTCCAAAAAATGAAATCATTCTGCGGATCAGGTGATTTCTTCCCTCAAATACCGTGATGGTTATAATGTTAGGTTTATAGTTACTTCTTTTGATCTGATGCGGTTTGATAAAACCATCCTCCAGCTCAATTCCATTAACCATCTGCGTCAACTCATCATCTGTCAGTATCCGGTCGCTTTCTACTTCGTAGGTTTTCTTTACCTGATAGCTTGGATGCATCAGGCGATGAGCCAGATCACCATCATTGGTCAGTATAATAAGCCCCATGGTATTCCTGTCTAAGCGGCCTACCGGGTACACACGATATCCTGTGGCATCTTCTACTGCATCCAGTACGGTATTTCGATCTTTCTCATCATCCGTAGTGCTGATGGTATCTTTTCCTTTATTCAGGAGAATGTAAACAAAAGGTTCAAGTGATACTCTCTGGCCTTCTACTTCTATTTTGTCGTCCGTAGAAACTTTTGTCCCCAGCTCAGTTACCACTTTACCGTTGATCTTCACTTTACCATTTTCGATATATTCATCAGCATCTCTTCTGGAACAGAATCCGGCGTGTGCTATGTATTTATTCAGCCGAATCTCATCCCTCAGGTATTTTCCCTGATTGGCGCGATTCGACATTTCCGGGGAAGAATCGGCTTTTTGGGCCTTGCGTGGTTTTCTAGGCTTTCTGTTACGGTTCGTGTCCCGATTTGAATCTCGGCTTTTTTTATCGGGTCTTGATGGACGTTTCTTCTTCATTTTGCTCTAATTATAAATTAATCTGCATCTAAAAATCTCTTAGACTTGAATGTATTTTTATGACAATCTAATTGTGTGAAAACGGTTATGTGCTAAATATACTTATCTCCTCTGACTACTTTCACTGGGTTCGCATATACGATAACTGCATAGTTTTCGAAATAGTGCTCAGCAATTTGATCAATAATTTTATTACCCACTTCTCTACTTACCACAGTCTCGATTTTAACATTTTTACCCTCAAAGTCACTTACTCGTGTTCCACGTGATCCTTCCCCTTCAACAT
This sequence comes from Rhodohalobacter barkolensis, assembly GCF_002834295.1. Taxonomy (NCBI): domain Bacteria; kingdom Pseudomonadati; phylum Balneolota; class Balneolia; order Balneolales; family Balneolaceae; genus Rhodohalobacter; species Rhodohalobacter barkolensis. The sequence continues at coordinate 1,680,983 of NZ_PISP01000001.1, forward strand.
CGGTAATTGTATATCCTTTGCCACCATTATCCCTGATCAGATCTACTAAATCATCTCTTAAAATTCTCTCCGTTACAATTGTAACCAGAAACAGTTCTGTTAACTTCATATTAACCTCCAAACCAAGTTGCGATTAAGTAGTAAAGTGGAATACCCAGGGTAATGTTAAAAGGAAAAGTTATTCCAAGTGATGCTGTAAGGTAAAGCGTAGGACTTGCTTTTGGTAACGCAATTCTGACAGCAGCCGGCGCAGCAATGTAGCTTCCGCTTGAAACCATTGCAGCAAAAACAGAACTGCCGGCTATGCTTAAGCCCGACCAAAGGCCTACAATGATTGCTAAAATTCCAAATAGGATAGGTACCACTATACCAAATCCCAACAAGAATAATCCCGCTTTCTTCAGATCTCCGAGCCTGCGAGCTGTAATCATTCCCAATTCTAATAGAAACAGTACTAAAGCCCCTTGAAAACCACCCACAAAAAATGGGGCCACCGGCTCAAAACTAACCGGACCGGCAAGATACCCAATAACCAATCCTCCCAAAAGTAAGATAATACTACTTCCGGTAACCACTTCATGAAGTGCTTTTTTAATAGATCCGGATCCTGAATTGATAATTTGAGGTATCATCAAAGCTACAATAATACCCGGAACCTCTAAAAGTGCCACCAAAGCGGGAAGAAAACCTTCCGGTGATTCCCCTAAACTTTCGGCATAACTAATGGCGGCAATGAAGGTTACGGCCGATACAGATCCGTAGTGAGCAGCGATTCCGGCCGCATTTGAGATATCGAACTTACCCATATATCTCAAAACTGCAAAAGCTATAAGCGGAGTTATAATACCTAAGGCAATTGTTGCTACAACCGGCCAGATAAAATCCGAAAATGCCGTTGTACTAAGTTCTACCCCTCCTTTTAAACCGATCGCTAGCAGCAAATAAATCGATAATGCCTTGTAAATAGGTTGGGGAAATTCTAAATCACTTTTTACGACTTTTGCAATAATTCCCAAAACAAAAGCCATCACAATAGGTGATGTGAAATTTGATAGCAGAGATTCCATTAACAGTCAGTAGTTATTTTAATTTCAAAAGAGTCGAATCTAAATAAAATAACAGGAAATATTAAGTGATTTGTGATCTCCCGTGTAAAATGAAGATATAACATATCTAACCTATGATTGCGTGGATATCTTTCGTTTTTGAGAATTGTATAAAACTTCTGGCCACCGGGCTCAGTTTTTTACCTTTGGGATATACCAATTTCCAGTTATTTACATAGGGCAGTCCTTCGACGTCGAGCACGGAAATTTTGCCCATCTTTTCTTCGTTTATCAGGCTGTATCGCGAAACTAATGAGATTCCGATTCCTGCCATAATTGCCTGTTTTACAGCTTCGTTAGTACTCAGCTCCATCACAATTTCTGGGTTAATATTTTCCTGATTAAACAGGTTTTCCATTACCAACCGTGTTCCGGATCCAGTTTCACGAATCAAAAAATCAAACTCTTCGAGCTCTTTCCATTGAATATTTTTTTTGTTGGCAATATCATGTTTAGGTGAGGCTGCCAGCACCAAAGGATTTGACAGAAATTCGACATACTCAAGAGACATTTCATCGGGGAGCTGAGAAAAAACAGCCAGATCGCAACTATTTTCTTTTAGTAGAGATGTAACCTCAATTCTATCTGTTACTTTTAATGAGATTTGAACTTGCGGAAACTCATTTCTAAACTCTCCAAGAATATACGGCATGAAATATTTTGCCGTCGATACTGCCACAATACTCAATTTACCTTTCATCACCCCTTTCAACTCCGTTAGAGCCATATCTAAATTTTTTAGCTCATTTGTGATTTTCTTATGCGAGTTGTAGAGTTCAATGCCTGCCTCGGTCAAATGGAGCTGTTTGCCAATAACCTCAACAAGGTCAATTTCGAAATGCTCCTGTAATTTTTTCACCTGTATTGAAACGGCCGGTTGACTCATAAATAACTCTTTTGCCGCTTTGGTGAAGCTCCGATTTTTTGCCACGGATGCAAAAACGTCCAACTGGTGAAGCGTGTAAGACATAAACAATAGATTATGATTATTATCATTTATGTTAATTATTATTTATGAAAAAAGCACTCTATTTTTTCACCGCAAATCTAACAATCGAACAAAAAATAATGAGCACGACAAAAACAATTACTGTTGCACACGGAGACGGTATTGGCCCTGAAATAATGGAGGCTACCTTAAAAATTCTGGATGCTGCTAATGCCAATTTAGATTACGAATCAATTGAGATTGGTGAAAAGGTTTACAGAAAAGGCATAAAATCGGGCATTGAAGATCAAAACTGGGATATCATCTCAAAGAATAATGTTCTACTCAAAGCCCCCATTACTACTCCCCAGGGAGGCGGTGTGAAAAGCCTAAATGTTACTTTACGAAAAACACTCGGTCTATTTGCAAATGTGAGGCCTTGCAGGGCATATCATCCATTTGTTAAAACCAAACATCCGGATATGGATGTTGTAGTTATTCGTGAAAATGAAGAGGACACCTACGGAGGTATTGAGCACAGGCAAACATATGAAGTGTATCAATGCCTGAAATTAATCACCCTTCCCGGCACAGAAAGAATTGTCCGTTACGCATTTGAGTATGCGAAATCGAATGGCCGACGCAAAATAACCTGTTTCACAAAAGACAACATTATGAAATTGACAGATGGTCTGTTTCACGATGTGTTTAAAACAGTTGCCCAAGAGTATCCCGACATCGAGTCTGAAAATTTAATCATTGATATTGGAACAGCCAGGCTTGCAGACACTCCCGAAAAGTTTGACGTGGTGGTGATGCCAAACTTATATGGGGATATTGTATCAGACATTACAGCACAGATTTCCGGATCAGTGGGCATGGTAGGGTCAGCTAACATTGGAACAAAAACAGCTATGTTTGAAGCCATTCACGGGTCAGCGCCGGACATTGCCGGCCAAAATATTGCAAATCCATCAGCGCTTATTCAGGCCGCAGTAATGATGCTAAGACATATTGGCCGGTTTTCTCAAGCTGATAATATTCATAATGCCTGGCTTAGAACTCTTGAAGATGGAGTACACACACCGGATATTTATAGTGCTGAGAGTAAAAAGAAAGTAACAACACAGGAATTTACTCAGGCTGTTATTGACAGATTAGACCAAAAACCGGTTACCCTTGCCAGTGTTTCCACATCAGGGGACGTTAAAGTTAAGATGCCGGAATTAAAAATCAGCAGATCTGAAAACAGGCCTTCGGCAACTCAAAAGAGAACTCTTTCAGGAGTGGATGTTTTTGTTTATTGGGAACCGGATAATGTCAATTTACTAGCGCAAAGGCTTAAAGGTGTAGTTGGTAACGAATTTGAGCTGACGATGATTACAAATCGAGGTACGAAAGTATGGCCTAATGCTAACCCGGAAACATTTTGCACTGACCACTGGCGATGCAGGTTTAAATCTAAAAATGGCAAAACAACTCAGTTTAAAGTTGTTGATCTCCAAAAAAGATTGACAAAGCATGCCGTTGATATCATCAAAACTGAAAACCTCTATCTATTCGACAATGAACCGGCCTTCTCATCCGGACAGGGTGAGTCATAACTGGTAGTTAACAATTAGTCTGCCATCTCTTTTGATACAGGATCGATTTCCACTTTCAGTTCCATGAAACTGACTAAAGATTTGATTAAATTTGAAGTCTAGTTATTCATTAATAAGTAAAGATGGCAGACAACTTTTATCCCAACGCAGTATCCATTTCCCACCTCCAGAACATTGTATCAGAAAAGCTCTCCGAGAAAAATCTAAACTCAAAAAATACATTATGGGCAACCTCGGTTTGCAGTGATGAAGTTAATCAGAGCCTTCATCGGTTAGACGAAAATTTTGAAACCTTCGGACCATTTATTCTGGGAGGCATTTCAGGTATTCCTTTTGCCGGTAAAACCGGGTTTAAAGCTTTTTCAAGCCACATTCCTGATAGTGGAGGTGCTCTGATCATTTATGGCCCACATGTTGGAATTTCTCAGGAAGGAGAAATTGGCAAGGTACACCGTGCCGGCCAGAGACTGAATACTTCCAGTTGCGGCTCTATTATCGGGGCGCTTAAAAGCCTAAAAAATGATGATGATGAGCAGCAAACACCACAGTATGATTATCAACAAGAGGAGGTGAAAAATCTACTTCGGAAACATTGGGACAAGGTTTCCAGATCCGAGAATCCCGTCATAACCGCTACTGAAATTACTTATGATGAGATTAAACATGAAATCACAGAGATTATAACGTCCTGTACTTCCTGTTTGGAAGGAAAACCGCTACTTGCTATTGGCGGGATATTGATCAATACCGACCCATCCGAAGATGATCTTTTCGATATCAGGGATATCGATTGGTTTTAACTATTTACGGATCATCGAAAAGTTCAAAAGAAAACCTGCTAAAAAGCTAAAAATGAAATTTTAGCTTTCTCCCTCTTCGTTCTTTTTTTTCGGAACCGGATCATATCCGGAAGTTCCCCATGGATGACATCTCGAAATACGTTTCAGTCCCAGCCAAAAACCTTTCAGCGCACCCCACTCTTCAATCGCTTCAATTGTGTACGATGAACAAGTAGGCATATGCCTGCAGCTGGGCCCAAGAAATGGTGATAAAATAGCCTGATATAGTTTAATTAGACCAATCAGAACCCATTTAATCGCTTTTTTAATATTATGAAGCATCAATTTCGTAGGTGGTATTTCCGCTTTTATCATCTTTTAAGCGGATGCCTATTTCAAGCAGATCATCACGGATCTTATCTGAAGTTGCAAAATCTTTCTTTTCTCTTGCTTCAGCACGAATTTCAATCAGCAATTGTACCAATTCGTCAGTTCGGCCACTATCGGATGATTGAGCAGCCTTTAACCCCATCACTTGATAAACGAACTCATTCATTGTTTTAGAGAGAGTGGTAAAAGCTGTTAGGGATATTTCAGATTTATCAATCTGTCCGTTATGCAGGGCGTTCACCTTACTGCTTAAATCAAATAGAGCAGCCAGTGCCAATGCGGTATTAAAATCATCGTCCATGGATGAATGACAACGCTTGCAGGCATCTAAAATTTCTTGATCAATTTTACCGTCGGTACCATTCTTTGGCGGCTCCATTTTGTTTAACAGATCCATTGAGTTCATCAACCTGTGATAGCCTTTTTCGGCTGCAGCAAGTGCCTCATTGGAAAAATCAATTTTACTTCGATAGTGACTCTGCAACATCAAAAAGCGAACTACCATGGGATCGTACGCTTTCTCCAGCTTTTCGTGCTCTCCATTAAATAGCTGCTCCAGATTGATAAAATTTCCCGCGCTCTTACTCATTTTGGCGCCATCTATTGTCACCATATTGTTATGCATCCAGTAGTTCACCGGATCGTGTCCGTGAGCCCCCCGGCACTGCGCAATCTCTGCTTCATGATGTGGAAACTGTAAGTCAAGCCCTCCTCCATGGATATCAAATTTCTCGCCCAGATACTTAGTACTCATGGTTGTACACTCCAGATGCCACCCAGGGAAACCAACACTCCACGGTGAACGCCATCTCATGATATGCTCCGGAGTCGCTTTTTTCCAAAGCGCAAAATCGTGCGGACTTTTCTTTTCATCCATCCCTTCCGTATCTCTGCTGCCGGACTGAAGATCCTCTAATACTTTACCGGAAAGTGTTCCATAGTCATTGCTCTCTCTGTACTTCTCGAGATCAAAATAGACGCTTCCGTTTACCTCATAGGCTAACCCATTATCCAGTATTTTCTCGATCAGTTCTATCTGTTCAATGATATGTCCCGATGCAGTCGGTTCGATACTTGGACGAATACAGTTCAAAGCCGTCATCCCTTCGTGATAGCGAATGGTATAGGTCTGTACCACCTCCATCGGTTCAATCTCTTCTAACCTAGCCTTTTTGGCAATTTTATCCTCACCCTGTTCAGCCTCTTCATTCTCCAGGTGTCCCACATCCGTAATATTGCGAACATACCTCACTTTATATCCCAGATACTTGAGGTATCGATAAACTACATCGAACGTAATCGCTGCACGTGCATGCCCCAAATGCGGGTCGCCGTATACTGTGGGTCCGCAAACGTACAACCCGACAAAAGGAGGATTAATAGGTTCAAACAGCTCCTTTTTTCGGGATAAACTGTTGTACAGATGCAGATTTGATTGCTCCTTTTGTGCCATTGTAATATTCTGAATTCCTGAATTTGTTGATTTATCCGAGAACATAAACTGAACCTGAAAAATCAGGCCAGTTCTGTCTGAGTTTTGATATAATCAATAAATCGCTGCTGGATCATCTCTTTTTTAAACTGACCTCTGTACTCGGTCGTAACTGTACTGCTCTCTCTGTCCTGAATACCACGTGTAGAAACACAAAAGTGCTTGCTTTCAATAAAAACCGCTACATCTTTTGACTCCAACGCAGTTTCAAGTTCATCTGCAATTTGCAGAGTCAGCCTTTCCTGTACCTGAGGACGCCGGGCGTAGTAATCTACAATTCGATTAATTTTGGAGAGCCCAATCACTTTACCGGTACTGTGGTATGCTACATGAGCTTTTCCGATGAAGGGCAAAAAGTGGTGTTCACAAAAAGAGGTTACATTTATATTCTTCACCACAACCATATCACCATACTCATACTTATTGCCAAACTTTCTGGCTTCAGGACGATTTTTGGGATTTAAACCCTGAAAAATTTCTTTAACGTACATTTTTGCAACCCGATGTGGTGTACCGCTCAGGCTTTCATCATTCAGGTCTAAACCCAAAGCGTGCATAATGTGAGCGAAGTGCTTTTCAATCTCTTCAATTTTTTCGCTATCCGTTAAATCAAAAGCGCCTTCTCTAAGTGGAGTTTTTACAGAAGTTGAAATATGATCATCTCCTATTTCGTCTGCTTCTGCGTGATTCAATTCCAATGAATCAACTACATTTTTTTCTTTACTCATTGATTAAAAATCTGTGTATAAAATATGTTTTTAAGAGCATTAAAGTTACGGGATCCTGCTTCAATATCATAATAGATGAATGGATTGGAAGCCATAGCCAAAAGCTATCTTACCTATTCAAATCAAGCCTTTTCTTTCTTAAAGGTATTGATAATCGCACCGTCAAGCAGAGATTTTAGTTGTCGCCCGCTTAACGAGTGATGAACCGTAAATTGGTTACCCTTGGTTTCATTTTGAACCGTTATAGTCTTACCTGACTTCAGCTGATCTCTGAAATTCTCAATTTTAAGTATATCCCCCTGATCAATGGAGTCGTAATCTTCATCATTTTCGAACTCCAGGGGTGCAATCCCAAAGTTTGCGAGATTCTGCCAGCCAATACGCGCATAGCTTTTTGCAATCACTGCGCGCTGACCCAGATATCTAGGTGCAATCGCAGCATGTTCGCGACTGGAACCCTGGGCGTAATTTTCTCCGGCAATAACTACATGCCCTCCATATTCGTCATTTGCCTCTATCGCCCGATCATAAAACGTCTCATCTACAACCGTAAACGAAAACTTACTGATCTCCGGAATATTGCTTCTATAAGGCAATACTTCAGCGCCGGCCTTCAGAATTTCATCCGTTGAAATATCATCTTCCATCTTCAGTAGAACAGGCACTACAAAATCAGATAGTTCATCAAAGTCAGGCATTGTTGAAATATTTGGCCCTTTCTTCAATTCTTTCTTCTCACCATTACCCGAAGGACCCATCAACATTTCTTTGTTTATGATATAATCTTCAGGATCACTATATGCAGGCCACTTCATATCATACAGCTTCTCAAGTTTTCTGGGATCGGTAATTTTTCCGGTTAAAGCGGAGGCCGCCGCCGTTTCCGGGCTTACCAGAAATACTGAATCCTCTTTGGTACCGGATCGATCCGGAAAGTTACGCGGAACGGTCCTCAAACTGTTTTGTCCGCTTGCAGGAGCCTGTCCCATCCCGATACAGCCGTTACACCCTGCCTGGTGGATCCTTGCTCCCGACTGAACCAAATGGAGCATCACACCGGTTTTAACCATATTTTCTATAATCTGCCGTGATGTGGGATTTACGTCCAGGCTTACATCTTCATGAACACGCTTTCCTTTAACAATTTCAGAAGTGATCCAAAAATCACGAAATCCCGGATTTGCTGAAGAGCCGATATAGGATTGATAAATCGGTTTGCCTTCCACTTCAGTTACCGGCACAACATTTCCGGGGCTGCTCGGCAGGGCTATCATGGGTTGCAGTTCATCCATAATAAGTTCTTCGTACTCATCATAGGTCGCACCTTCATCAGCTTTCAATTCGGTCCATTGATCTTCCCTGTTATTTTGCTTCATAAATCGTCGAACTTCTTCATCTGATGGAAATACAGACGTTGTAGCTCCCATTTCCGTACCCATATTCGCAATTACATGACGATCCATTGTGCTGAGTTCTTTAAGACCCTCTCCAAAATATTCAATCACAAATCCACGCGCACCTTTCACATCATATCGTCTCAGCAATTCAAGAACCAGATCTTTAGCACTTACCCAGTTGGGCATCTTCCCTTTCAATTCTACGCCCAACACTTTCGGCATTTTTAAGTACATCGGTTCACCTGCAATGGCAAAGGCTACATCCAGTCCACCGGCCCCCAGCGCAAACATTCCCATACACCCCGATGCCGGAGTGTGACTATCTGATCCGGCCAGAGTTTTTCCGGGTGTTGCAAAATGCTCTGTATGCACAGGATGGCTTACCCCGTTTCCCGGACGGGAGTACCAGATACCGAATCTGTCTGCTGCAGATTTCAGAAAAACATGATCATCAGGATTTTTATTATCTGTCTGAAGTAAATTGTGATCTACATATTGGCACGATAGTTCTGTTTTAGCCTTATCCAATCCCATGGCTTCCAGTTCAAGCATCACCAAAGTACCGGTTGCATCCTGCGTCAGCGTTTGATCAATTTTTATTCCAATCTCCGTCCCCGGCGTTAACTCGCCCTCTACCAGGTGAGATTTGATCAGCTTTTGTGTGACATTGAGTGCTTCAGACATAAAAAAGTGTTTTTAATTAACCGTTTGCATACTATAAGGTTATCAGCGAAAATTTCGTTCAAAGAGCTGTTTTCCAAACTCTTAGCAGTCATCTGATCCATAAAAAACTGTTAACTCTGATTTTATGAGTTTGTTAGGAATTTTCGGCATTTTTTCCGTTTATTGAATAAACTGATCATCTGCAGATATGACGTATCGTGAACTCATAGACCAACTTGCCGAATCTACCGGCCAGTCTAAAGCTCAGACCAAGAAGCTTCTTGAAGATGCTATCTCTGTATTGTCCGACCAATTATCCAAAGACAAAGGTGTATCAATACCCGAATTAGGAACCTTTAGTACCAAAGTTAAAGAGGTACAGAAGGTGTATAGCCCCCACTACAAAAAGTATATGCTCGTCCCCCCAAAGAGAGTTGTTGAATTTAGTCCCTCTGCAGGTCTTAAAGATGAACTAAAGTTCTCGGGCCAAGACAATGAGTGAAAAAATCACCTTTCGGGAGCTGGTAGAACTTATCGCGGAGCAGTCTAAGCAGAGTCAAACATCTACCAACAGTTTTATTGGCGAACTGGTTAATATTATTGAATCCGGTCTCAGGCAGAGCGGTTCAGTCAGTATATCCGGTTTTGGTAAGTTTGAACTGCGTTGGATGAATGAACGGCCGGGAGTTAATCCTCAAACCGGGGAAGAAATTACAATTCCGGGTCAAAATAAAGTCGTTTTCAAGCCTTATAAAGCTCTTAGGGAGGACGTGAATCGACCCTATGCCAAGATGGAACCTCAGGTACTGGATGAATCTCCGGAAGATTCTGAGGAAAAGGATGAGTCCGGCAAAGATAAAACGTCTGATGTTGATTCACCATCTGCCAAAGCGTCGTCAGAAGATGGGGATGATTTTTTGATAGAGCGGCCCAATCCGTCTAAGAATAAATCTGAAATTGAGCCGGTAGATAAAGAGGAAGAAAAAAAATCTGAACAGGAGAAATTCAACCCTTTTCCTGTCGGAACCGGTAGCCAAACATCTGAAACGGCGGGTTCTGAAAAAAAAGATACCGTTAAAAGTAAGTTACCGGCCAATCAAAAAACTCCGGCGTTAACGCCCGGTCAAAGAACGAATTTATCTAAGAAAGTTCAGGACTCCGGAAATTTCAACTGGACCTATGCAGCCGCAGCCGTAATCGTTGCACTTGCTATTTTTATTATTTTCTTACTCTCCCGACAAGTAACAACAAACGATTCTCCTGAATTGGCATCTCAACCTGAACAGATCACGGCCCCGGTTACTCCGGAACAGGATCAAAGCGTTGAAGAGTCGGAGCCACCACCTGTTGAAACTGAATCTGAGTCTGAGTCTGAACCTGATCCGACAACAGAAACGGAACTTTATTCTGTTGATCAGGGAGAGTCGTTATGGAGTATAGCCGAAGGTGAGCTGGGCAATCCTTATTTGTGGCCGATGATTTATGGCCTCAACCTCGAAGAAATTGAAAATCCTAATATTATACCCGCATCGGCAGAACTGACCGTACCGGTTATTTCTGACCCCGACAACCTATCAGAATCACAGCTTGAACAGGTTGCTGAGGGATATTTGTCGGTCTATCAATGGACCAAAGCCAATAATCCGGATGAAGCAAAATATTTTCTCTGGGCGGTTGGTGTCTTCTCTCCGGATAAGCTCGATCTCGCAGCTTCAAGCGTTGATCAGGCAGATCTCAATTTTGCAAAAACGAGATAAACCAAATTAACAATCCTAAATTTGAGGAAACTATGATACGTCATATCGTAATGTGGAAACTACAAGATGAAGCAGCTGGCGCTACTAAAGAAAAGAACGCTGAAAAGATGAAACTCATCCTGGAAGGCCTTCGAACCAATATCGATGAAATTAAAGATGTTGAAGTAGGCATTCAGATTAACCAGGATGACCCGGATGCACTTGATGTGGTTCTGATCTGTGATTTTGAAACGGATTTAGACTTTCAGATGTACACCAGAAATGCGCACCATAAAAAAGCTGTGGATTTCATAAAAAAAGTGGCCGAAAGCCGGTATACTGTCGACTATAAGGTGGATCTGTAGGTTCTACAAAATTGTGGACACCAAGCCATTTGTAATACCCGACATCCCTCTTAAAAAGCATCTTAAAAGAGAACTCTTACATGCAACAGAGTTAATAAGGGCTGAATTACTGTGTTCTGTCCGGAAACATCGAACAGATATTGTTGAATCCACTCACCTTACACGAAAACGCCTGAAGCTTTTTCGGGCGTTTTTCAAACTACTGAAAGAGTGTGGTGATCGTAAGGAGTTAAAAGAACTGAATACGACATTCAGAAAATGGGGTCAATCCTTATCAGAATTACGGGATGTTCATGTTCACAAGCTGTTCATTGAAGAGGTTATTGCAAACCCATCAGAAGTAATCTCCACAAATTTACTCCAGGAGATTCGAGAGATAGCTCGCCAACAAGTTGACCAAATGGAGCAGCGGTTAGTGGCAGAGGGAGATCTTTTCAAAAATATGGAACGGCAAATTGACAACTATTCATTGATCCATACGTTTATTGAATCCAATCAATTTGATGCTGCGTGTATTTTGAAAGGATTTAAAGTTTCATTTCAGAAAAGCCATCAAGCATTTATTGAAGCCGAATCATCCAAACTTTCTGAGCCTTTTCACGAATGGAGGAAACGGTTAAAAGATGTACAATATCAGCTGGATCTGCTGCGATCTCATCAGAAACATATAAATGTATCCGTTTCAGATGTTGAGCAAATTTGTGAAATTCTTGGGAAGGATCAGGATCTGAATAATTTTATTCATTGGATGGATAAACTGAACCTGAATACCAAATCAGTAAAAGATTGGGTTCTTTCTCTGAGAAAATCTCAGCATGGTTTAAAGCATCAGCTTATTGCTGAAGGCAACAGATTTTATAAACACTCATCCATTTAATTCTTTTACATGATGGATTCTGATGAACCTCATAAAATCCCCATCAATGGCGTTCTGGATCTGCACTATTTTGCCCCTGAAGATCTATCCACTCTCATTGATGAATATATTCGTGCATGTCTTGAAAAACAGATCTACGAAGTTCGTTTTATTCACGGAAAAGGAATAGGAAATATCAGACGCAGCGTTCACGCCTTGTTGGAGAGAAATCCTCATGTAACCGATTATCAGCTTGCCAATGAATCCGGTGGCGGCTGGGGTGCCACAATTGCGAATTTGGAGCCTTGATTTGCGGGAATTCACAAATGAGGTGTCGTCTCTGCGGGACTTGCCAGACTTTTCTGATTCATTTTTCTACCCATGTTTTGTCCCTGACGGGACAAGGGATTGGTAATTAAATTCACACTCGGTAGTAAATTTCTCGACTTCCAAAGCAGAACTAAGCTGTTATTTTTAAGGATGGTCATTAGATCAAAACCCAGATTTAACGTCCCTTTGGGGACGTAACATGGGTAGAAAAGAATAACCCCACCCTTTAATCAGTGCCGTAAGGCACGACACATTGCACCGGATGTAATTAAGCACAGAAAACACAAAACAAAAAAAGAGGCCCGAAGGCCTCTTTTTGTAAACATAGATTGTCTCTGAACCCTTAGTTTAGGAATTGATCAAAAGTAAGTGAGATGTAGTAGATCGCTCCCAAATTCGGCCCGCCGTAGTTCAGGAAGTGGCGGTTATTGAAGATGTTGGAACCGCCGGCTTTTACTACAGTTTTCATGTCCGGAATTCTGTAAGAAACCTGAGCGTCAAATGTGCTTACATCCGGTACATGACCGCTGGCAAATGATGATGTCCAATCAAATGCTTCCTGCCATCTCCAGGTCAGATTAAATCCTAACTGCTCGGTTAATCTTCGGTTACCAAACGAAACATTTACTTTATGCTCCGGAGTATTGTAATCAAAGATAAACTCATCTTCACGGGCCGTAATCAACTCGTTCCAGTTGTAGTTACCGGTAAGCAGGAAACTGTTTGGCAGATTTAAATCAAAACCAAAAACTGCACCCTGCGATTTTACAGTCTCATCTACATTTGTATAGAGCTGGAATGTATTTGAAGCATCACCAGATAGCAGTGATGGCGCATAAATCTGATTATCAGGGTTTGTTGGATTTTGCAGATCAATTGGGCCCGCAGCTCTTCTTACTCTAAATTGAGCAATAAAATCCTCGTAAATATTGTAGTAGTAAGCTGCATCAATGAGTAGACGATTTCCAATCAAACCTTTATATCCAATTTCGTAAGACTGAATTTGTTCAGGCTTAACCGGGTCGAAGGTTGTGTATGGCTCCAGTTCCAACAGTGCTGCCGGATTTCCTGACAACAGACCATCGGTAAATCGCTCCACAGACTCGAGTGTGAAAGCATTGTTTGTAACATCATACTTGTCAGCCAGATAAGGGAGACCGCCTAATAATCTGGCAGTCAATACATTGAGGTCAATATACTGTCCCTGGGTGGTTGGATTTCTGAAACCTGTCTGAAAAGAAGCACGCACATTATGGCCGTCAGCTACTTTAATCACTGAAGAAATTCGAGGGTTGAACTGTCCATCGAAGTTCTCATTTTTGTCGTAACGAAGAGAACCGGTCAATCTCAGGCGATCTTCAAACAGAGACTTTGCGGCTTGAACATACCCGCCATATTCACTGATATCTACCCCTCCGTCACCGTCATCAAAAATGGTTCCATTCGATCGAAGCTGATATTGACGGTAACTGAATCCAATCTGAACATCCGCAAAATCGATCTCGTTTTTGAAGTCGTACTGTCCTTCTGCATGGAGAAATCTTGATTTGTCATCAAATCGAGCTCCATCCGGAACTGTACCTTCTAAAGCTGCATCTCGGGCCGCTTCAAACTGTTGTGTGCCCGGCATGAATCGGTTTGCGTCCACGGCATTTCTTGCCGAACTATGCAAGCTTGCTAAAATATTTGGATCTGATAATAAAGCTTGCACTACTGCAGGATCATAACTTGTGTTTTGCTGAGTTACAGCATACGTTTGTGCTAGGCCTTGTATAAAAGCTCCACCATAGTTAGCATACCAGTCTTGAGTTCCCAGATATGCATCGTTAACAGAAAAACCGACAAAATCTGCAATATAGGAATCACCTGAGTCTTCAAAGGTTCCGTATGCTCGAACCATAAAATTATCTCCGTCCAGCTGAAGTTTATGCTGCTGAATGCTAAAGTCCTTCAGGCTGTATCGCTGAGCACCACTATAAATAGAAGTACCGTAACCGTAGTTCATGGCATAGCTCGCTTCTACGTTGTCTGAAATGCGGTAATGCAGTGAAGTGTTAAATTTCAGGTTCTCCGCATCATGGTCAACCAGGTACTCCTCTCTGTACCCGGTTCTTGCTACAGGTTGTGATGGAAGACTTTGTGCGAACTGAACTGCATCTTGTTGTGAAAAACCTGCTTGAACTAATCCTTGAGATACTGCCTGAACAAAATCCTGATTAAAACTTAACAGACCAATGTTAAACGTTCCATCATCTCCATAGAGATGAACTCCATCTAGAGCTGGATTTTGGCCGGGATTACCGGCAAAATTCAAGTCAGAATTTTTATCACTGTAATTAATGCCTCTCCAATCATCGGCCTGGCTGTACGAGAAGTTCAGTTTGTAGGCAAAACGATCGCCCACAGTATCTGCCCATCGGATGGAAGATTCAAACATATGGCGCGGATTATTCGGCTCTCCTATGTCTCCATCGCTATCGATATGGTTTATACCATTTCGTACAAATACGCTTAACCCCGGATATCGGAACGGGCTTTTGCTGTTCACAAGAAGAATTCCGTTAAAAGCATTGGGGCCATAAAGTGCAGAGGACGCACCGGGAATAAATTCCAGGCTTTCCACGTCCAGTTCAGACGGACCGTTCAGGTTACCGATCGGGAAGTTCAGCGCCGGTGCCTGTGTGTCCATTCCATCGGTCAGCTGTACCATTCGGGTGTTCCCTGTTGAGTTAAACCCGCGAGCATTAATAATCTGGAAGTTGATACTGCTGGTTGTAACGTCAACTCCTTTCAGATTTGCAATTCCTTTGTAGTAGTTATCAGAAGCAGTCTGATTGATGGCAATAACATCCATTCTTTCAATCGATACGGGCGCTTCCATAATGCTCTCTTCCACTCTGGAAGCAGAGACTACAACATCAGATCCGAGAAACGTCTGCTCTTCAAGTTCAATTCGTAGATCAGTAACGTTCTCCTGGTTAATTTCTATCTCTTGGGTACGATATCCTACAATGGATACAACGAGTGTGATTGGCGGGTTTTCATTAACCCGAAGTGTAAACTCACCATCCGGATCGGTGGCTACTCCCACTACCCGTCCCTTCACTGTAACGTTGACACCGGCAAGAGCTTCACCTGAGCTTGCGTCAACGACCTGTCCGGAAATTGTAATTTGTTGTTCTGATAGAACTTCACTATTTGAAGTGCCAGATGCATTTGAATGCTCAGCTGTAACCAATCCCGCGATCAGCATAACAGAGAACAAACGAAATGCACAATTCCGTATCCAATCTTTCATAAAATTCAGATTTAATTAATGATTATGGGGTTTGCGAAAATATACGCATCGAAGGTAAACCGTTTCCCGATGTTTTGTCAACTATAAATAAAACTCAATTTTTGGCATTTGCAAGCGCTTCCAAAATAATTTTTACTTATTGTAATTCGTATCATCTGTTAGCACAAATAAAAATCATTTTCTTTTTTGTAAAAACAACCAACTGAATCAAAATGCAACAATATATGATACCGAAATATTTAATCTATACACTTTTTTCTCTTTTTTTAATCATCACTGGTTGTGGCACATCTCAGCAAATTCCAAACCAGGAATCTGCGAATACGATTACAGTTGATGCTACCGGAGAAGTCCTTGCCCCTGCCGATGAAATTATTTTCAACATAAATATAACCCGATTTGATGAAGAAGCTTCCGAAGCATTTAACAATCATAAAGAACTTGAACAGTTTCTTACAGAGCTGATCATAGATCAAAACATTGATGAAGAGCATATCAATGCCAATCCAATCAGCATTTCATCCCGACGTCACTCTCAAAACCCCGGTTTTGAAACTCGTCAAAATGTAGCTATTCGATTACAGGATTTATCCCAATTTGAATCAATGCAAATCACACTTGTTGAAAATGGATTCGACAATTTTTCAGCTAATTTCTCAACCACTTCAATAGAAGAAGCTCATCAGGAGGCACTTACCAAAGCAGTAGATGAGGCAAAGAAAAAGGCTGAATCTCTGGCCAGCTCATCCGGAAAAGAGTTGGGCGAGGTTTATAATATCGAATATACTTCCTCCTCCGGAATTGTATATAGAGATATGGCGATGATGAGTGCGGAATCGTATGGAGGATCTTTGATTGAAATGCAGCGTACCATACCGGTTCGCGAAAATGTTCGTGTGCGGTTTAGAATCCACTGAAAGTGATATTTACCAATATCAGATTCGATTTTAGGCGGAAAGATTGCGAACTTTCCGCTTATGGCTAAACAAATGCAACTTTTTCCTGAAAACAGCTCTCATAAAATTGGTTTTGAGAGTATCCGAAACGCCTCTCTTCGCAAAAGCTTTACACCTTACGGACGCGAAGAGATCGAAGCACTATCCCCATCCGCTGACCGTAAAACCGTTGAACGAAGATTATCCGAATCTCAAGAGTGGATTAAGATTTTACAGAGTGGTTCCAACCATCCCCTTACGGTGGTTGAAGATGTTCGGGAAATTCTGAAAGACAGCCGTTTAAAAGGCACCGTTCTCCCGCTTGATGATTTCCCCGTCATACTGCAGAATGCTCGTTTAGCCCGCCTGATTGTAAGCTTTTTTAAGCGACAGGAATTTGAAACGCCCGCACTGCAAAAAATCTCCGATCGCCTGATTAATTTAAAACCGCTGGAAGAAGCGATTCAGCGAGTGATTACAGACCGGGGTGAGTTGCGGGATGACGCAAGCAGTGAGCTACAGAAAATCCGGGGTAAACTTAACAGGGAGCGCAGCAAACTTCGAAATACGGTTCAACAGGTGATGAAACGTCTTGCCAAGGATGGCATGACCTCCGACGAAGGTGCCACCATTCGGAGCGGGCGTATGGTTATACCGGTTCAGGCCGAATATAAACGTAAGGTGGAGGGGTTTGTGCATGATGTCTCCTCTACCGGTCAAACCGTTTACATAGAACCTGTTCAAGCTCTGCAAATCAACAACGAAATCAGGCAGCTGGAGTCTGAAGAGAAACGTGAAATTGAACGGATAATTCGAAACCTGACGGATGTAGTTCGAAAATACAGCGAAGAGCTGCAACTCAACTGCACCTATATTGGTGAACTGGATGCCATTCACTGTATTGTAAGTCTTGGCCTGGATCTGGACGGAACAATTCCTGTTTTATCGGATGGAAATCACATTAATCTGATTCGGGCAAAAAATCCAAATTTACTGCTTAAAAACCGCACTATTGACGAATCTGAACCCGTCGTCCCCCTCGATCTGAACCTGACTGAAGATGAACTGGGTCTTGTCATAACGGGACCAAATGCCGGTGGTAAATCGGTAGCGATGAAAACCACAGGTTTACTCTGCATGATGCTGCAGGCCGGTTTTCCTATACCGGTTCAACCCGATTCGGAACTGCCCGTGTTAAGCGGACTCTTTGTGGATATCGGTGACGATCAATCCATCGAAAATGATTTAAGTACATTTTCATCCCGTCTGAATTGGATGAAGACAACATTAGAGAGAATGGATTCCGGTTCACTTGTTTTAATTGATGAGGCGGGTGCCGGTACAGATCCTGAGGAGGGCGGTGCACTGTTTCAGGCTTTTGTTGAAGAAGTGATCAATATGGGATCAAGGGTTATTGTAACGACTCACCACGGCTCTTTAAAAGTATTTGCTCATGAACATGATCTGGTTGTAAATGGTGCAATGGAGTTCAATCAGGAGAGCCTCTCTCCCACCTACCGGTTTAAAAAGGGAGTCCCCGGCAGCAGCTATGCGTTTGAAATAGCCGATCGCATGAATCTTCCGGGAATGTTGATGAATCGAGCACGATCACTGCTCGGACAACAGCGGGATACCATGGGCGACTTGTTAATCAATCTTGAAAAGCAGGGGCAGGAGGCAGAGGAGCTGCGCCTGGATTATCAGAAAAAATTAAGGGAGGCTGAAAAGCAGGAAAGAGTTTTTAGAGAGAAGTCAGAACAGATCGATAATAAACGCAATGGCATCATCGAAAAGGCGTATAAAGATGCCGAACAAATCATGAAAGATGCCAATCGGCGTATAGAAGAGGCCGTTGAAAAAGTGGTGAGTGAAGGTCGTGATGATAAAGATAAGATTCGTGAGGCGCGTTCTGATATAGAGAGCGCTAAAAAAGAGATCCACACATTCCGGGATGAATTTGAAACAGAGAATGAAGAGCCGGTCCGGAGTGAAGAAAAACCTACCTTAGGTGATTATGTCATTATTGGAGACGGAAACACATCGGGTGAGCTGGTTGAATTGTCAGGAAAACAGGCCACAGTTTTGGTTAACGGAATGAAAATAAAATCAAAACTGAACAAGCTTACTAAAACATCCCCACCGAAAAAGAAAAAAAGTAGCTCAAGATCCTACGGCAGCTCTCAGGATATTGATCTGTCTGTAAAACCAAGGCTTGATTTGCGTGGCAAACGAGGGGACGAAGCGATCAAAGAACTTACTATTTACCTGGATAAAGCGATTGCACGAAATTTACAGCAGGTTGAAATTGTACACGGAAAAGGTGAGGGAATTTTGCACAAATTAGTCCACGAATATCTCGAAAAACGTGATGGCGTTAAATCCTTCGATATTGCACCGTGGGAAAGCGGAGGAAGCGGCTGTACGATTGCAAACCTGAGGTAGTTAATTTTCAGTAAGGACTTGTAAACCGATTCACATCGTCATTTCTCAACTTACGATGTTTTGTATTCCGGCCGGTTACCCTTTTTCTCCACATCTTAAAACTGGATGGTTTGAGCTCTTTTCTCATTAACTCAATCACCTCTTTTTCCTGTAACCCAAATTGAAATTCAATGGCATCAAAAGGAGTGCGGTCTTCCCACGCCATTTCAATAATTCTGCTGATTTTATCCTGAGACAGTTCTTCCATTTTTATAGAAAGAATCAAAAAGAGAAGTAAATCATTTCACATGAAGAAAAAAATCGACTTCAGGAATAAGTGAAATTTCATTGTTCAAATAAAGAAAATATGCATTTAGAAAGATTTGCAAAACCGCTGATACCAACCCTTAAGAAAAATCTATAGATCCTTCACTTGCGTTCGGGATGGCCCTGACGTCATACTTTCAGATGTTTGTTTTTTCAAGCTTTTTGTATTGATTCTCAAATCACCTTCTAATACCGAAGCGGAATAATTTTTCGACTCCCGTCTGGTGCAACTGTAATAATCAACAGATTGCCATAATCCGATTCATCAAATTTGTCCGGATAATATTCATACCCGAGAAGTGCGTTTGCGAAGAAGGGAGTCGTATTGGAATGGCCGCTAATTAACACGGTTTCGCCGGTATGTTTATCCAGCCAAAGCCTTGAATTTTCATCGGGCTCTCCGGCGTCGTAATTTTCAATTTCTAATTCGTTTTTCTCTGCAACCATTCTCACGGTTTCCATGGTTCTGATGCGGGCGGTCGAGTAAACAGCGTCAAAATCAACATTTTGAAGCATCTCGGCCAGTCGTTCAGCTCTGGCATAACCTTCCGGAGATAGATCAGGATCTGCGCTATCATCCATCTTCTCAGCATGACGTACAAGAATAAATGTTGTGATATCGGCATTTGACTGAGCGTAAACAGTCAGGCTCATGCAGGTGCTTAAAATTATGAGCAGTAGAATTGATTTTAATTTCATTATTTTTTCGTTGTATAGTTAAGGAATCACAATATATTGACAGCAAGTTTACAGCTATTCACGATGTACAAGCTAAAATCGAAAAATTATGCGTCATCTTCTCGTTCTTTTTACGGCACTCATTACAATTTCATGCACTATGGAACAGTCTGAAACATTTGACCTGCAGGGACATCGCGGTGCACGCGGCCTGCTTCCCGAAAACACAATTCCCGGTTTTCTGAAAGCCGTTGAACTTGGCGTTAACACAGTCGAATTTGACGTGGTTGTTACCGGTGACGGTAAACTTTTGGTATCTCACGAGCCTTGGTTCAATCATCTTTTCAGTACTAAACCGGATGGTACTCCTGTCACGGAAGAAGAAGCGATGAGTTTCAATATTTTTGAAATGACCTATGATGAAACCCAACAGTTTGATGTGGGTAAACGCGGAAATCCAAACTTTCCGGAACAGCAGCCGATGGAAGTCACCAAACCTCTTATGACAGACGCCATCCGCGCAGTAGAGGAGTTTGCGAAAGAAAATAATTTACCTCCACTTCATTACAATATCGAAACCAAGAGCCGGCCTGAATGGTATGGAGAATATGTACCGGGACCGGATCGATTTGCCCGTATGCTTTATGAAGAGCTGAATGATTTAGATGTGCTGGATAGGGTCATCATTCAATCTTTTGACCCGTCTACACTTATTGCTTTCAAACAACTTGAACCCAATGTAAGACTGGCCATGCTGGTAAGTCAAAATGAGCCGGTTGATATCTACTTAAATATTCTAGGATTTACACCCGATATCTGGAGTCCGGATTACAGGTTGCTCAATGCTGATAATGTTCAGGAGTTTCATTCCAAAGGGATGAAAGTGATTCCATGGACGGTCAACAGTGTAGATCAAATGAGATCGCTAATGGAAATTGGGGTAGATGGTTTTATAACAGATTACCCGGATAGTGCAGCTGTATTATTTTAAACATTCTGCAATCCGCAGAATGTTTAAATCTCATTTAATACTTTGGCAATGGAATCCCAGGATCCTTTTGCTAAATAATCCGGTTTGAGGCCCTCTTTTTCCATCAATTCAGTTGTTCCCAGACTTCCTGCAACTACAGTTTTCGATAATAAATCAAGATCTGGAAATGCTGTCTTTACCCGAACGTATGAAGAACGATTGTGAAGCAAGATCACCTCTACGGGGCTTTTCCCAACTTCAGCTTTATAATCTTTTAGTGTCTCTTCATCCAACGGCACCTCTTCGCACACCGAAAATTCTGCCACCGGCATCTGCAGTTCTTTCAGCAAGCCCGGCATCTCCTCAGTTTTATTTTCTGTTGTTGGGTAGAGTGTACTTCCCTCCTTTGAGATTCGAAGCATAAATTCCAGGATATCAATTGGCTTGGCCGGTTCCCGGGGTTGAATAGCGGGGATATCATGACTTTCCAAAAATTTTGCTGTAGGCTTGTCTAATACAATATTAACGCACCCTCGCACTTGCTCTTCAGTAGAATTTTGCTTCATCCATTCTACAAAATATTTTGCGTTCCGAAGATTTCCATGAATGATAAATGCAAATTCACCCATGTGATTCCGAATCTCTCCCGACTCCTCCTCATCCACACGGTATTGGAAATTTTCCAGTGGCAGATGGAGAAACTTTTTCTCTTTTATTAATTCCAGCTCAAAAAATGGAGCTGATGTATCTTTGTCTGCAGTAAAAAGAATCATGAAAAAAACGTACTAAATTAAAAGGTATAGCCTATTCCGATGTATATCTGGGTTGATTCATCAGAGAATCCAATATCTCCCCGCATGATAAAATCAGGATTATATATTGATATCGCACCTCCAAACCCATAGGTACTCTTCCAGTTATCGAAAAAACGGTTGCTGTCATTATTAGAAAAAACTCTTCCGCTATCCCAAAAGAGTTGTCCTCCAAGCCGAATCTCATCTTCAAACAGGGAAAACAGCCAGGACCGCGCCTCGAGAATATGGAGGATAGAGCTGTCACCTAAAAATCGATCTTTATAGTAGCCGCGAAGTCCGTATTTATCAGCAAGGGATGAGCGTTTCCAAAATGGAGCATCCCCCATCAAATGGGTACCCTCTATTTTCTGGGCTATTACAATTTTTGGTAAAACTTCTACATAGTTTCGAAGCTGAAGGTGAACCTTGGCATAATTGAATTCACTGCCAGTGTAAGGCCCGCTAAACTCAATTCCTGCCTCATAACGATATCCCTCTGTGGGATTGAATTCACTGTCGCGATCTTCGGCAATCACACCAAACCCAAAACTGTTCAGTAATTGTCTATTATCGCCCACGGGTTGTTCTGTGGCAAAAAGAGATTCCTCTGCCTGGTCTGAAGCATCCAAATATGAAAAGCCAAATTGGATAAATCCATCAAAATTCCCTTCGAATCCATATTCAGCTACTGTTTTTCTGTAGCGTGCTACCACTTCAATCACCCGCTTTTCAAAAAAGTAGTAGTCTTGGTCATACAGTTGACTGGAAAATTCAGTTTCATTTCCAATTCCGAAGTAATTTGCACGTTTATAGCGTTCTGCAATGACGGAATATTCACTGCGAATATCGCGACCAAAAAGACGTGTTCTTTCGTAATTGAGTTCACTAATTAAATCGGCTTTGGTGGATATTGTAAAGTCAGCTTTTAGATTGCTCAAAAATGGTGAACGGCCGTCACCATAATTAAAGCGCTGAAGCACAACTCCTCCGATTAATCCGGTATCACTACTGTATCCCAATACCGGCACCAGTGAGTAGTGCACACCTCCCTGCCTGTCATCTTCATCGGGAACTGAGAGAATTTGAGCTTCAATAACACTTGCAGAAAAAAAGTAAGCAAGTAACAGAAGGCAGATAAAACGGGGTACCTTTTTTGTTAAATAAAAATTTATTGAACTACTCTGCATCTTTAAATATAACCTCGCCATTTATCACATCTATCAATTCTATATCATCATCGTTAAATTCATTGAAATCAATAGTATCTTCCGGTGCATATACCACTTTCTCAACTCCATAAATTGTAACCGGGCTGCCCTCAACTGCTTGTACAGCTTTTTCAGATATTCTTATTCGGGTCGCAAAGCCGTTAAACACTACACCTTTATGTTTATTATCAATGACGATAGATGTTTCGTCATTTAAGCCCAATCCAAAGTATTCATCAACATTATTTTCTTCGGTAATTCTGGCTAAAAAACTAATCAGCCGCCCCAGCCTATCTCTTTCAGAAAAATGGCTGTCGGTAATGGTGTTCGTTAAAGGATGGAGATCGAACAGTCCTTCTGATAAACTGATATATTCATGAAAAGGATCGGATAGAGCTTCACCTGACTGTACACTTCCTGAGCACCCATCGTATATAGTACTTCCTTGTATAGCAAGACCTGCGCTGCCGCCACCCAAACCTCCGCCCCGCTCAATGAGTTGATTTATCGCTTTATACAGGCTCGATCCTCTCCAGTTTACATACACACACTGATTTCCACCTGCAAAGTAGACAGCCTCACTCTGATTAATTATCTCAACAATGTCGGTACTGTTAGCTTCTTCATTTGATTGAACCGTGGCAGTTGTACATGAGTTGATCTCTTCGAGTTCCATCAACAGATCGCACTCCGGAGTAGCTGAACTGCCGGAAGCATAAGACCCGGCGAGTACAACAACATCAACAGGCGAATCAGCCAACGTTTCTAAAAAAAATTTGTATGAAGAAATTGACGGCATACCCTTGCCCATAAGATATATCGCCGGGCCATTCAAATCTGGATTTACGGGTTGATCATTACCGGATTGAACAATATTTGCAGGTGAATCAGGTGAGGGAGGAGGGGAAATTGTATCATCCGAGCACGCCGATATAACCAGAAATAGAATAAACAGACAAGTTGTTATATATTTTTGGCAAATCATGGATCAAATATAACAATCTGTTGCCACTGATATGCATAATAAAAAACCCCTTCAGAGATACTCCAAAGGGGTTTTGAAAATTCGAAAGTGTCACTTTAAACGCTACAGTGCATTTTCCATATGTTCAAAGTCATATCCTTCCGCTTTACTCATTTCCTGAGCTACTAGAGTAAGCAATATGCCATAAATTACCTTCGAACCTACATCAGCAATTGTATATGTAATGTGTCGAGCTACAACCAGAGTCTCACTCAATACAGGCTCCAGTCCGCCGAAAGTTAGGTAAGGCATCAGGTACGCGCCAGGATATAGCATCCAGGTAAATAGGAAAAGCTTCCAGATTGTACCCAAGTATTTTTGTGCTTTTGGAGGTGCACCTTCCTGGCCTTCAGAAATTACTTTTTTCATCAGGTATAGAATATGGAAGAAGAAAAGCGTTGATATTGTACCCCAGATGAAGAATAGAGTCGGATCTGTAACTTCGTAAAATTGGCCAACATAGCCGGTAAGAATCATAGCAGTACCGGAGAACCAAAATCCATTTCGAACTGAACTGAAGTCACTTTTGGTCAGAGTAACAACAAACAGAATTTGAAATAGAAGCATTGGAACATCAATCAGCCAGTTCAAATAACGGTAGCCATTATTAAACAGGTCGGCTCCTTCATCCAACATATAACGAGCAGAATCTGCATCATATGAAAGCATACCTGTCCAGTTTTGCTGTTGTACAAGCAGCAGCAAGAATGCTGAAATCATTACAACTACAGAGAGAACAGATGAGATTCTGTATTTCGGTTTTACGGTTTTGATGGTCAATACAAAGTAGAGCAACCCTGCTAACATAATCGCGTAGCCGAGAGTAAGAACGTGGGCCGACATTTGGTAGGCCATTTCTGTAAACCCGGATTCCATCGCGACATAGTTTTCAAAGGTCGAATTCCCTAAAGAACTAATTAAATCCATGACGATATAAGGTTAATTAAAGTTTATGTAAGCCCTTTTTTAGACTTACCTCGAATCAACACCCCGGAAATAGAGAACGTTCAATTGAAAAATCGATTTGTCCAGATTATTTCCATCGAATAGGATCCAGTCCATAAAAGTTCTGAAGAAGTGTATAGAGTTTTTTATTCTCCTGAAGTAATTTTTGAGGTTTTTGAAAGAATAGCTCTGTTGCTACCGAAAAAAATTCTGCCGGATTGGTAGCCCCATATTTATCTAAAAAAGTGTGTCCCCTTCTAAATTTTAACCTTTTGTAAGCTTTTGCGATAATTTGTGTCCACTCATCATCTCTCATAACATCTCCATCATCATCAATACCGGCAGTAAGGCCATAACGATCATCCAGAAAGTGAGAAAATTCGTGATAAATCAGATTTTGTCCGCTATCTCTTTCTTCACCATAAAGCTGGTTTTCGATATCTTTCCACGACAGTACGATAATGCCGGCCTGCCAATATTCTCCTGCTCTTGACTCAAATCCCTCTTCCACAATTCCTCCATCGTTATATTGGTGAACAGGAGCAACATAATCGTCGGGATACACTAATATGGATTGCAAATCTCCATAATAGTCTGCCTTTTCCTCAAGTATCAATATTGCTGCATACGCTGCAATGATCACACTCTTTTCCATTGTCATCTCCAGTCCGCCACAACCTTCAAAGTGCTTTTCGTCTAACAGAACAACCACTCTTTTATGCAGCAACGCCCTGTATTTTTCCGGCAGCAGCTGATAGACAGGAACTTTTCTCTTTAAAATCCTGAGCAGATCTTCAGGTATGGGTCTGCCGGTAATCCATTTTCTTTTCAGGAATCTAAACACAGTCTGTTTTACTTTTTACAATTTCTAAAAATTCTGCTGATATCTGTACATCCACCATTGGCTGTGATGCAGTAAGATACATTAATCCAATCTTTTCCCGAATCGATCGCCATTTATTGAAAAACATGTTGGAGAGTGTTCTACAAATCTCCTACATTTCATGAAATAAAAAGATGGGATGGACTACTTTACAATCACATATCAACAATTCAGTAACAGCTTGATTGCTGAAGATATTGTTATAAGTCCCCACGCCTACCCGTCTACATAAGTACATCTTCCCTTTTTCATCTATTCCTTACAGCGAATAGATCAGACTTACCGTTTTACTAATACCAATCAAAAATCAGAGTACCATCATGAGTAAACACAAGAAACGTTCATGGGCTGAACCCTATAAAATCAAAATGGTTGAACCGGTGAAAATGACCACCCGCGAGGAGCGTCAAAAAGCTATTGAAGAGGCCGGATTCAATACTTTCCTGTTACGATCAGAAGAAGTCTACATCGACCTGCTTACTGATAGCGGAACATCTGCAATGAGTGACCGGCAATGGGCCGGAATGATGATGGGCGATGAAGCCTACGCCGGTAGCCGGAATTTTTATCATCTCGAAGACGCCGTTCGGAAATACTACGGCTATAAGCATATTGTGCCCACTCACCAGGGCCGAGCAGCCGAGCATATTATCTCCCAGCTAATGATCAAAGAGGGAGATTTCATTCCCGGAAATATGTATTTCACAACTACAAAACTGCACCAGGAACTGGCCGGCGGTACATTTGTGGACGTTATTATTGACGAAGCGCACGATCCCGAAAGCGAGCATCCGTTTAAGGCAGATATCGATCTGAATAAACTGGAAGAGCTGATTAAAGAGAAAGGCGCTGACCGTATCCCATATGTCTCAATAGCCACTACAGTAAATATGGCCGGCGGACAACCCATTTCATTGAGTAACCTAAAAGAAGTTCGGAAGCTCACAGAAAAATACGACATCCCTATTGTTCACGATATGACACGTGTTGCTGAAAATGCATACTTCATCAAAGATCGTGAGCCCGGTTACGCCGATAAATCTATCCCGGAGATTGTTAAAGAGATCTGTTCGTTAACTGATGCCGCCACCATGAGTTCAAAAAAAGATGCATTGGTAAACATAGGTGGATTTTTAGCAGTAAATGATGAAGAACTATTTGACAAAGCCCGAAACATGGTTGTGATTTATGAAGGACTTCACACCTATGGCGGAATGGCCGGACGCGATATGGAAGCACTTGCCATCGGTATTTCCGAATCTGTAGATTATGATCACATTCGTGCACGGGTAGGACAGGTGATCTATCTTGGTGAGAAACTGATTCAAATGGGAGTTCCTGTGGTTAAACCGATTGGAAGCCACGGTGTATTCCTGGACGCCAAAAAAATTCTGCCTCACCTGAGTCAGGATCAACTTCCTGCTCAGTCGTTAGCATCGGCGATCTATCTCGATTCGGGTGTTCGATCGATGGAACGCGGAGTCGTTTCTGCAGGACGAAATCCTGAAACGGGTGAACATAACTATCCGAAACTGGAACTGGTGCGCCTAACCATTCCGCGCCGGGTTTATACTCAAGCCCATATGGATGTGGTTGCTGAGTCTGTTGAAGCGGTATATGAAAACGCGAAAGATATCAAAGGACTCAAGTTTGTGTATGAGCCGGAGTATCTGCGGTTCTTCCAATCCAGATTTGAAGTGCTTTAAGTCACTAATTCTCTTAAATAAACCCTCCAAGGGTTCTGAACCCTTGGAGGGTTTTTTAATTCCACACTCAAAATTGCAAAACATGTGCCGTGCCTACGGCACTTTCTCATCTCTTATCTTTCAATGTTCCCCACATTGAAATGTGGGGCTAATGTATAATTCGTGTCTAACGACACTTGTAATAGCCAAAACAATTTTATTTTATTTACTGGGGTCTTTTCAATAGCTAAAACAATTGTAACAGTAACAATCTGCTTATCACTAATACGGAGTTAATGTCAAAACCAAATGGCGTAGCCATGACCAAACTCATAGCCACAGGTTTCAACCTGTGGTAAATAAATATCAAATCCACACCAAATACCGTAGGTATGAGGCACATTAACCTCGAGAAGAAATGAATAAAACGAGATCAAACTAAATCTTTACGAAATTCAGCTATTTAAGTAGCCAAATTTGAATTTTAAGATATTCAGGATTTTGAAAACCTTGGAGGTTTTTTTAATAAAGTCAACTCTTCTTATTCCTTCTCCACCGTCAATAACCCCTCGACTTCCAAAAACTCCATGGTTTCCACAGCGTGACGCATATGTGGGATGACAATACTCCCTCCAACAATCATGGCTACATTCATCGCATCGACCAGCTCATCTTTTGTGAATCCGGCTTTGGCACACTGCTCCAGGTGATAATCGATACAGTCGTTGCAACGCAGAACAGCCGAAGCCACCAAACCCAATAACTCTTTTGTCTCTCCTGTTAATGCACCATCACGATAGGTATTACTATCCAGATTGAAGAACCTTTTGACTCCCAGATGATCCAGATCCATTATTTTGTCGTTCATCTCTGAACGTTTCTCACGAAAATCTTCTAGTCTGTTTGTTTTTTTTGACATATTCTAATTGATTAAAGCAAATAGTACATTGAATTATCTAATGACGGCAATTTACAAATTTTCAACTCGTGTTTTTTAGACAGAAAACTTACAGACATAAACTGGTGGCAATGGGCGATAGTCTCGCCCAGGGATTCAAAAATGGCGGGATCTACCGAACAGATCTCAGCTTTCCGGCACTATTGAGTCGTGCAATGGGTGATTATTCTCAAATGGATCTGCCATCCTTTTCTGCTCAGGCCGGGATCCCAATCAACATGGAAGTACTTGTTCGGGGTCTTGAAGAAAATATTGGAGATGATATTAATCTGCTCAACTCCGTTCAGGCGGGGCATCATATCTATTCAACCCTGAAACGAATAAAATCTTACTGGGAAGGTCAGGTTATCTCCCTCAAAAATGAGGACCAGCAGACACCTTACCACAATCAGGCTATCTGGGGATTTTCAATCAGCGACTGCTGGCTGCTGAACGAAAAGTTCTGCCGGGAATATATTCGAAATAATAAAACTCAGTATTCGGTATTCAACGTACTGCCTGATCAGGGGATGTATACTACTGCCCGATTAGTACTGAACCCAACGTTTGACAACAAATTTGAGAATCACACTCAGGTTGATAATATCAGAGAACTAAGTGATAATGGAGGAATTGAAAACCTTATCGCCTGCTTAGGCCATAACAACGTAGTAGGTGCTGTTACAAAACTGAAAATTGAGTATTCAACAGAGAGCGATATCAATGTACCTTTTAATGAGAGAAGGTGTACAGTCTTTCGGCCGGAGCATTTTGAGCAGGAGTTGAAAACGTTATACAGCAAACTGAGTGAGATGAATATCAAGCGGGTGTTTGTGCCAACAATCCCATATGTCACCATTCCGCCGGCCATTCGCGGGGTTAACAGTGACTTGTACGTGCCTATAGACGGATATTTTGATTACTACGCCAGATTCTGGATTTGGGATGAGGATTTTGACCCTGATAAACACCCCCATCTTACCAGGGATGACGCCATTGAACTGGATGAAATTGTAGATCAATATAATCACACTATCAAAAAGCTGGCGGATGAGCATGGCTTTGTTGTTGTTCCGGTTGCGCGACATGTTCAGTCAGCAGCTCGTCGGCGACATCTTCCCGAAACGATCTCACCGTTTCCCGACGGGTTTATCAAGGCATTGAAGAATAACCCAAAAACCTCATTCATGGTGAATGAAAATGGAGAACCCAATATCACAACAGACTACCTTCGGATTAATGAAAAAACCGGAAAAGTAGAAAAGGGTGGTATCTTTAGTCTCGACGGGCTCCATCCCTCCACCATCGGTTACGGTTTGATTGCCAATATCTACAAAATGAGTATGGAAAAGCACGGTGTGAAATTTGAACATGATATTGATTGGGATTTTGTGATCGAAAATGAAACATTGGTCACCGATCCGCCAAAATTACTCCACAATCTCAGACTGTTGCTGCGATTCCTTGCCCTTGGCAGACAAGAGAAGCTTATGATGTTTGGAAAAGGACTTCTCCAGGAGATGGTGGAAGTATTTTCAAGCAGTCCAAAAGTAGAAGAAGAGCATCAATAATTTACACTGCCTGCAAGTTGATCAGCCAGTTTTAAACCGTTTTTGATACAGTCCGGTACCGAAATACCGTTTTTGAAATTTCCTGCTAATATTAAACCCTCATTATTCTCTTCAATTTCGCGTATTGTATCCAGAATCTCATCGTATCCCACATGATACCCGGGTATCGACTGAGGCCAGTAGATGTGATCTTTAAACTCAGGAGTTCCGTTTAAACCGATCAGATCTTTCAACTCTTCAAGAACGGTTTCGAGAAGCTTCTCACTCTCCTGCACCGCTAACTTGGGCTGACGACCGCCTCCTATGAATATCGTTACCAAGTGAGAGTTTTCGGGAGCGCGACCATCAAACAGGGTTGATGAAAAGAGTGCTCCCAAAATTTTACGATTCTCCTTTTCAGGCACTAAAAATCCAAAGCCATCCAGCTCATGTTCAATGTCTTCCTTTTTAAAACCTAATAACATGACCGACAGCGGTGGATACTTTACCTTATTCAAGACGTTTAACTTTTCACCGCTGACAGGTATCAGTTGTTTATTCAACTTGTATAGAGGGGTATTCAATATTACATGATCATACGGACCAAATTGCCCCATACTGCTATGAACCGTCCACTGTTCATCCTGTTTTGTAACCGACTGAATTTCATGATTCAGATAGAGATGATGGATCTGATCTGCAATAGTTCGCGGAAGTTGCTGCATTCCTTTTTCAAATGAGATCAATTCCCGATCTATTCTGCCACTCTCTTTTCTTTTTTTGGCGCCTGCAAATGTACCCCAGATCAGCGATCCATACTCTTGCTCCAAATCATCCATAAACGGAAATGCGTGGCGAAGGGAGAGATATTCGGGTCTGTTTGCGTATATACCGGCTACAAATGGATTAATTGCATAGTCGAGCACATCACTTCCTAAACGCCTTTCTACAAAATCTGCCACTGTTTGATCACGATCGCTGCTTTTTGATATAAACGGTTCGGCCAAAATTCTGAATTTTCCCGTCAAACTGAACAGTGGTGTTTTTATTGCAGACTTCAAAGATGACGGCAATGGCTCCAATGCGCCATTCTTAACAATAAATCTTTTTTCAGCCTGAGGATTAGCAATCTGCTTCTCCCCATTTAAGCCCAATTCAGTAATGAACTCAGCAATCAATCTGTCTTTCAGCAGAAGTGTGTTTGGCCCATATTCAACCTGCCACTCATCCTGTTTTACTGTTTTAATGGCACCTCCCGGTTCGGCCTTTCGCTCAAAAAGTTCTACTTCCACACCAAATTTTTGGAGTTTCCATGCTGCTACAAGTCCTGTAATCCCTGCACCGACAATCGCTACTTTTTTAATGTTTTTAGTCATAAAAATCTGAGGGCAAAATCCTCACTATTTATTTTTCTTCTATTCTGCTTACCTAGTAATGCACAGACGAGTAATACAGTTCAAAAATATACTACAGAAACCAATGATTAAGTAATCTTAGACCGGATTACAATTTTTGGTTGCTCCGTCTCAAATCAGCAATATTTCACGCTTTACAAACTAAGTAAGTGCCGAACAACTTCAGATACAAAGTTACACAGATATTAACAGAATTCTGAGAACTGACTGTTGTGTAATTGGAAGAGGAAGGATTTGGCTGGCCCGACTCCATCTTCAGCACCTGTAGATTATTACTTCCATAATATGGGTCGAGTGAGTTCGGCTAAAGCGCGCAAAGATTATTCGCAAATAAAGTATGGTCCATACAGAACCGGTGGGGCTATAAATGTTATTACAAATTCATATTCTACGAAACATAAAATGTGATATAAATACAGACCTCTTTGTAAACACAAGAAATGTTTTCAACGAAACCTACATTGTATCGGATTGTCCTGCCGCTGTTAGCCCCGGATTACCCGGAACTTTCATGTGCAGACTGCGGGTTAACCATAGTTAAATTTTCAATTCTTAAGTCTAAAAAAGCAGACCTTTTATGGGGTCTGCTTTTTTCGTTTAATCACCTTTTCAATTCTGCCTTGGAGTGATTACATTCACATCCCATTTAAATTAATGTGAAACATGACTATTTCAGTATTAGGTTGTGGATGGCTTGGATTTCCTCTCGCTCAAAAATTAATGAGTGAAGGATTTAACCTGAAAGGCTCCACTACATCAGAGAAGAAGTTTAAAGAGATTAAAAATTCAGGAATTGAACCTTATCTATTATCCTTGCCGGATCAAATTGAAGATTCGAGCTCAAAAAGTTTTTGGGATGCAGACATCCTGTTTCTAAATATCCCGCCTCAACGCGGGAGTGATTCCGTGGAAAAGGATTATCCGGATTTGATAAAAATTATTACCCAAAAAGCTAAATCTGAAGATATAAAGTGGATCATATTTGCCAGTTCCACTTCTGTCTATAGTTCTGAAGGTGGTGTAACACATGAAAATGAAGCAAAAATGGGTAACGCTTCGCGCCCATCCGGAGAAGCAGTACTTGCAGCCGAGGAAGTACTAAAAAATTCCGGGATGGACTCAACAATTATTCGATTTGGCGGACTCTATGGATATGGCAGGCATCCCGTAAAATACCTGGCAGGAAAAAAAGATCTTTCTGGAGCTTCAAAACCTGTAAACCTCATCCATCAAACAGATTGTTTAAATATTATCCATGAAGTGATTAAACAGGATAAGAAAAACGAAGTTTATAATGCTGTTTCGGATGGGCACCCTCCACGAAAAGAGTTTTATAAGTCAGCAGCTCAGCATTTTAATTTAACTGAACCTGGTTTTTCGAGTGAAAATGGAGATAAGCAGTATCGGGTGATTTCGAATAATAAGTTAAAGCATGAACTGGGATATACATTTTCGTACCCAAACCCGATGGATCACACGCCGTAGAAATACTACTTATATACGACAAAAATATCTGATGCAACGTTTGCGCCGATAGCAACTTCAATCTCTCCTTCAACTGAGATGTGTACCGGCCCGTCAAACGGTTCTCTCTTCAGGATTTCAATCATAACTCCCGGAATCAGATTACGTTCTTCGAGATACCGAAGCAGATCAGGACTTTGATTTTTCACTCTTCGAATAACGCACGGAGTATTCTCTTTAATCTCCATCAAAGAGAACAGATGAACCTTTGGCATTTTACCATCTTTACCCGGAATGGGATCCCCATGAGGATCAAATTGAGGATTGTTAAGCAGTTCAGCAATCCGGTCCTCAAACTGTTCCGATATATGGTGCTCCAGCTTTTCAGCCTCATCATGCACCTCATCCCATGAGTACCCCATCATTTCTGTCAAATAAAGCTCCAATAATCGATGGTGCCGAATTATTTCAAGCGCTATTTTTTCTCCCGCCTCTGTTAATCTGGAGCCGTAATACGACTCATATTTCACAAGTCCCATTTTCGACAACCGTTTCACCATATTTGTAACCGAAGCTCCGGCTACATTCATCTCTTCGGAGAGACGGGAATTGGATACACCGCTCTCGTCCTCATTTTCGAGTTTATAAATGGCTTTTAAATAATCTTCAACAGATTGACTACGGGACATAACTGCAAGTGGGTTTCAACTAAATAATTAGTTTTGATACTCTTGAAAGGTCTGTACCCGGTACTGATCACTTCCAACAAAATTCAGTAAACTTGAAAACATTGGTGATTCGATAAATCCGGGTTGTGATCCAAGAATACTCCCCTCCTCATTTAAAAAGTATGTGGTTGGAACACTTTGATTTTCAAGAGCTCGGGCAAACTGTGCTTCTGTCATTTCCGTACCGTGATAATTCACCTTTTCGTCTGACTCTACATTGATTTTGACCCAAATAAAGTAGTCCGAAATAGCTTCAAGCACACTATCATCTTTATAAACTTCTGAATGCATCCTCTGACAATACGGACACCACTCAGCGTAGACATCAACTAATATTTTCTTGCCCGACTCCGAAGCCATTTTCAATGCTTCTTCAAGAGATATCGGCTTTGGCCCGTTTTCTGTATCCTGAGCCTGAGACAGTACAGGCAAGCTCATCAAACCAACCAACAGAAACGCAATGAAAAGTGTGGATTTGAAATAATTCATTCTAAAAACTTATGGGTTTACTTCTTTTTGATAATTACTACCGTCATGTCATCGTGCTGATTGGCACCATCGCCAAACGTATTCAGGTCTTCAACTATTTTACTCAATATCATTTCTGCATTCGCCTCATGGTAGGTTTCAATCAACTTCTTCAATCTGTTATCACCGTAATATTTATTCAGATTATTCGTAGCCTCAACTACTCCATCTGTATAGAGAATCAGAATATCATTTTGATTAAAATCGATTGATAGTTCAGAGATATTCTTTTTGAAAATCTCATCTCCGGTGATTCCTAATCCAATTCCCTGGGGCGTAAATGTATGCAATTTTTTATCCCTGTGATTAAAATAAAGCAGAGGATTATGCCCGGCTCTGGAGAAAGTAAAAAGGTTCTTTTTAACATCTACCACTCCAAATATAAGTGAAATAAAAGTTCCTTTTCGTGCATTCTTCTTAAACAGTTTATTGGCACGTCGTAACACTTCTACCGTAGATTCAAAGTTCTCACATACAGCATGAATCACACCTTTAATAAATGTCATAAAAAAGGCAGCCTGAATACCCTTCCCACTAACGTCTCCAATAGTAACGGCCAGTTGATCATCCTTCAACGGAATGAAGTCGTAGTAGTCTCCCCCTGTTTCGTATGCGGGCTTACAGACCGCTGCAATGTCCAGGTCATCAAAGTCAGGGGTACTGACCGGCAAAAATGATTGCTGCACTTTACGGGCAATTTGAAGCTCCTGCTTAATCCGTTCACTTTGAGCTAGTTCATCTACATACTCCGGAACAAAATTGGGCAACTCTTTTTCAGTTTTACCCGTGTTCAGTGAATATCCCCCATATGCAAGACCAACAACTGCAAGCAAGATATTTGTATAAAAAAGAATTGCATCTGGCGATTGATCCATCACCCACCCGGATGCTGTACTGAGATGATTAGCGAAGAAGAAAAGAGTAATGAAAACGGTTAAAAAATCGTCTCGTATGTAAATCCAACCGATAATAATTCCGGCTATGGCTAAAAGAGTAAACTCTGTATAAACCGGCCCTACTCCGGCAGCAAGAGGATTCATGACTCCAAATATGAGTCCAACAATTAAAATAAGAATTACCGATGAATCCGTTATGCTTTTTATCTTGCTCAAAAGAACCAAAAAGATTATCTGAGCAACTAAAAAGAATATAGCCAGGTTCGACAGCATCAATACAATATTTGCCAAATATCTATCATCAGAGTAGAAAGATGATTCAATGGACAGATATCCTGTTGGCATCAGAAAATATGCCAGTGCCCATACACCCGCCAAAATAAATGAATAGATAATCCCCCTTATAAAAGAGAGTCCGACAGGTTTGTTGAAAAAATGGCCGATCCGTAATAGATCAATTGTTTGAAGTTTTTCAACCCAGTTTTGACGAGTTATGGAATCCGATATAGCGGTAATGAGAAAATAGATCAATGATGTAAAAGCAGCCGTAACACCCGCCATAATCATTATCATTGAGATGAAGCTGAAATCTATACTACCCGAATTGTTAAAATGCTCAAAAGTAATTTGTGACAGGGCAACCAGCGGGAAAATAAACCCGGCTAAAACGGCAACCAATATTGCAGCTTTTGTATCAATCAATCTCATTCTGAAGCGGATTATAAACAGAATAAGAATCCAGAATACCAGCAAAAGTAGAACCCCTCCCCTGATACCCGATGTTATCGTATCCCAGGAAAATCCTGTTGTTTCAACAGACTGTACGTTAGGATTCAGCGAGAGAAGTGCTCCCGTTGGCAAAACGGTAACACTCAAGTCAATTTTTTGCCTGATGATATTATCTTCGATTGAATACACTACTCTTGCCGCGTCTGTCATCTCCAGCGAAGCCTTTTCAATCTGTTTCAACTGAAGATCAGTTTCTGACCATCCGGAGTTCATTAGGTGATAGAGAGCCATTTTCTCAGCCACATCCGTACCCATCTGAGTGAGATTACCGTGCTCTTCCTCCGGATCAATTACGGTTTCTGCTGACGAAAACTGAAATTGTATTCTGTTAAACAACGTGCTGTCAATCGATTCAGGAGATATTTGAGGGTGATCGATATCTAAAGCATAGGAGAGTACTTCTGCGTTAAAAAAGTTTTCAGGTATGATGTTATCCGAATTGATAAGTGATCTCAATTCCCCCTGTTCATTGAGTGTCAATTCTATACTTTTGAATTGCCCCGGCCCCATGGCAAAGGCATCCGAATCTACCTTTTCTATCAAAAATTCAGAACTCCAGAAAAAAACCGGAAATTTTTGCCTGTTTTGCTCATCTGAATAGAAATCCTGAAAATTGGTCTGATTCTGTATTGAATCCAATAGCGACGATTGAACACGAAAAGATGAAATTGGTTCTACACCCACTTGATATCCTAATGATTGGAGAGTCTCCTGAGCGAGGACAGAAGCCCTTTCCTCCCCCAAACTGTTATCCGCTACACTTAACGGATGCTGATTGCCATACAACCAGAAAAAAGTAAGCGCAGCCAGAATACCCGCTGCCAGAAGTAAAAGATCTTTTTTTGTTGTATCGGGATACAAATTTAAAGCAGGTTAAGTAGTTATTGATTAAGAGTTCAGATCCGTTAATTTACATCGCAATTTATGAAACAAAGTTTCAAAATATTTTGTGTTTATAAAAAACTTAAATAAATCATTTTATGTGCCTTACAGTATTCGCCTATAAAACCGATGCACCCTATCCATTTATATTGGCGACTAACCGTGATGAATTTTTTGAACGCCCCACACGTCCGGCTCAATTTTGGGAAACTCATCCAAAACTGCTGGCCGGCAAAGATCTGAAAGCCGGCGGAACATGGATGGGAATAACCTTAGATAACAAATTTGCAGCATTAACAAACTACCGGGATATCAACAACATCAAGGAAAATGCACCCAGCAGAGGACACATTGTTTCCGATTATTTGACAAGTGACGCAACTCCGCGGGAGTACTTTGAACTCTTGAAACCGAAAGCATCATCCTATAACGGCTTCAATTTACTGTTTGGAACCACGGATGATTTATATTATTTCAACAATCAGCATATCAAACTTAAAAAGGTTGAACCCGGATATCACACCCTCAGTAACGCCTTTATAGACAGTGGATGGCCAAAATCGAAGAAGGCTCTCAGCGATTTCAAATCAACGATAAAAAATTCCCCGGAAAAAACTGATCGCTATTTTGAATTTCTCCAGAACACTGAACTATTTCCGGACCACCTGCTCCCATCAACCGGCTTACCCTTGGAAAAAGAACGGATGGTCTCATCTGTCTTCATTCTATCAAAAGACTATGGAACCCGATCTTCCACACTGCTATTTTCTGATCCGGACAGCGAAACTACATTTATCGAAAAGAGCTATAAACCCGGTAGTATAGAC
Source organism: Rhodohalobacter barkolensis (assembly GCF_002834295.1). Taxonomy (NCBI): domain Bacteria; kingdom Pseudomonadati; phylum Balneolota; class Balneolia; order Balneolales; family Balneolaceae; genus Rhodohalobacter; species Rhodohalobacter barkolensis. Next base: position 1,718,541 of record NZ_PISP01000001.1, read on the forward strand.
GTTGAAAAGGCTGTGAAATTTTCCATTTAACCCTGTAATCGCAACCTGATAGTCCGTAATAAATAGTTATATTCATCTATTATTTAAACAGAACCTCCACACTCTGATATGATACAATCTGCCACCGGAGACAAAGTAAGTTGCTTGGTTGTAACTGCCAATCGAAAAGACCTTTTGAGAAGGTCTCTCCTCTCGCTAAAAAATCAGACTCATAAAAATATTGAGTTAGTTGTAATAGATAACGGTGAGGAGACCGTTGATGAGTTGATGGAGATGTTTCCTGAGGAGCAGGTCAATTACACCTTTATTCAGCCCTCACCTGACAACATCCTGGGGGATCTTCGGAATATTTCTTTGGAAAAAGCCACCGGCGACTACATGATCTGCTGGGATGATGATGATTGGTTTCATCCAAAAAGAATTGAAACTCAACTGAATGTATTAAAGAGTGGCTTTGATGCCTGCTGTCTGGAAGGAAATATTTTTCATATCGACACACCCGACCTGATCAACCATCCCTACATTGGGCGATTATCTGATGGTTCACCCAGTTCAATTATGCATCGCAGAGATGATGAAATCCGGTACCCTTCTCTTCGGCGTGGAGAGGATACAGTGTATCTTAATCAATGGATTGAAAAGCATCGATACAAAATGCTTGATCTCTCTTATGCCTATCTCTTTGTGAGGGTATTCCACGGCTCAAACGTATCGGGGAAAAAACATTTTCTAAGAAGACTCAAAAACTCTCCAAAAAACTGGGTTCAGTTTATGTGGCACGCCAAAGTGAAAGGCAACTTATTGGGTCATCCAAAATTTGACCTGACCGAGAAAGAAAAGGAAGCCTTTGAAATGTTCATTCAGGATTCAAAAAAACTGGGTCTCCTTTGATTTACCGGTTCTATTTAAATGATTAACTCCATCAAAAATATTTCAAAATCATTTAATGACCGATTTAAAGCTTTTCGGAAATCTCCGAATGGAAAAAGGTTCATTAAATATCTGACCTATTTCGCTCAGTTTGCCATTGTAGCCATTATTGCGCTGCAGCTTACAGATATTGGCTGGGGCAATATTTATAACTCTCTGCCCACAACTCCCTGGTTCTACGTTCTATTTCTGTTTATCTATTTTCTATTGCCCTTTTCCGAGGTCTTGGCTTATAAGCTGACATGGGGAATTCCGTATTGGAGGAGTCTTTCAATATTTATTAAAAAGCGAATATTCAACAAGGATGTGATGGGCTATTCCGGAGAGATTGTTTTAATGCAGTGGGCCATTCAATACACTGAAAAATCAAAAAAACAGATTTTTAAGGATGTAAGGGATATGAACATCATATCCTCAGCGGCATCCACCATTGTTGCTTTTGGTTTGTTGGGCATTCTGTTCTTTACCGGAAAAATTAAAGCGCTTGATCAGCTTATTCAGCGAGATCTGTTTTCTGAAACATCATCATTGGATTACTTGATTGGTGGTGTAATCTTACTGATCCTGATTGGGGTTATCATGCGGTTCCGAAAATACATTTTCAGTATGCCTGCCGGTTTATCCTTTAAAGTATTTTCTATTCACTCCGTACGAATGATTGTACTTTATGCCGCTCAAATACTGCAGTGGCACCTTGTATTACCGGATATCAGCCTTGAAATCTGGTTTACGTTTTTGAGTGTAAATATCATTATTAGCAGAATCCCAATCATTCCGAGTCAGGATCTTGTGGCTACCGGAACCAATATCGAGATCGCCAAAATTTTGCAGGTTCCTGTGGCACCGGTCACGGGTATATTTCTGGTGCATGATGTGCTCGGAAAAGTAATGAACTTCGTTCTCTATCTCCTGCTCACTATTACGGGTAAGAAAGGGAAATCTGAAATTACGTTGTAAATTTCAGCGATCTACTTTGATAACTTACTCCAAACATGATCTGCAAAATCATAAAATGGCTGCTTTTGATGATACCAGCCGAAATGCAGGCAATATGGTGTTACTTTCATGTAGTCTCCTTTTCCGGGTACCAGCGAAAATATTGAGATCAGAAGATTACGAAACCATTTGGAGCGGATCGCTTTAAAATCATACACAAATCGGTCGTTATAAAGTGTACACTCTACCGTTTCAAACTCTTCATCATGGTTGGTATAATCATCAATAAAGTCCAGCTGCGGACTCTCGTATCCATTCAGCCACGGTAAAATTGGAATATTGAGCTTCGACAGCGCCATTCCCAAACTCCACTCACACGTCTCCTGAGTTCTCCCCGTTTCACTCTTACGGCTTCTGAAATGAGTCTCTTCACGCTTTGAGAGAAAGTGTGAAGCTGTATCACATACCTGTTTGGCAATATCTTTCTCAGCTGCATACATCAATCCGGTCTGAACTCGGTTGAGGTAGGTTAATCCAAACTTATCCAATGTTTTCTTTCGTCGTTGAAAAATGACATCTGCCACAATTCCAATTCCCTTGGGCCCGCCAAAAAAACCATCCGCTATGTGGTTGCCAGTAATTGTAAATCTGTATGTACTGAGTTTATCCCACAGTGGATTTGGATCTTTACACCAGATGATATCACTATCCATATATAGGTTTTTTTCATATGGCATGAATTGGTAAACATTGTGTTTAAAACCTGTAATAGACCGATTCTCATCCGGCAAGAAATGAATCTGATCAAACATCTCCTCCAATCCGCTCTTCTCTAAAGTCTGAATATGTTGATTGGAACAGTAAATCGTAACAGGTCTCTCTTGATCGTACCGTCTTAGTGTGTGTACACTCGCAACAACATGCTGAAGATATTTTTCATCTCCATAGGAAGAATACACATAACCTTCTTTCTTACTTTTTGATCCAGTCATTTGATGTTTTACTAATTATCCCAATCTGAAATTCTTCTTCTATTCTCTGGGATATTACTTGATTCAAATCATTCTTATCGCTTTACAAGCGAATAATTTATAAAGGTCCTCATCAAAATTGTCTTATGAAAGATCTTTATATTATGAAATTATTAATACTGAAATTTACAATTTCTAAGTAACGTGCAGTAATAGTACAGATGGGCTCTAAAAATCATTCATCAGATGAGGTAGACGCTGTTATTACATGGGTTGATGGAAGTGATCCGGCTCATGCCGCCAAGCGTGCAAACACCTTAAAAAAATCCGGGAAAGGTTCACCAAACAAATTACCTACAGGCCATTATAGTACTCGATTTCTTGACAACGGTGAACTTTTCTACTGTGTGGCCTCATTGCGAAAAAATGCTCCTTGGATTCGAAATATCTTCATCGTTACCGATAACCAGGTTCCCGATTTTATAAATCCACAGATTCAGCAACAAAGTGGTATCCGTATTGTAGATCACAAAGAAATTTTCAAATCCTATGAATGGGCACTTCCTACTTTTAACAGTCTGACAATAGAAACGGCAGTTTGGAGAATTCCGGATCTTTCAGAGAACTTTATCTATCTAAATGATGATTTTATTCTCTGCTCACCTGTATCCAAAGATGATTTCTTCCAAGACGGGAACGTAATTCTTCGCGGAAAATGGAAAACGATGACCCACTATGGGCCTACGAGGTTGAAATTAAATAATCTGTTCAGCCGGTTTGTTAAAAAGTTTTTGGGGATTACACGATCGCTAAATCTATTGACACAGATCAGATCCGCCAGACTGGCCGATTTTAAAGAAAAGTATTTCTACACGCCGCATGTACCCCACCCGATTCGTAAGCAAACAGTAAAGGGTTATTACCAGAACCATCCAAAAATATTTGAAGAAAATATTAAATACTCTTTCAGAGATACCAATCAACACACTATTCAATATCTTGCCAATCACTTGGAAATAAAAAATGGCTCGGCAATTCTAAAACCAAATAATAATGCTGTTTTGATAAATGGTGAGATGGACCTCAAATACTCAATACATAGAAAAATCAAACAGATAAGTAATGAAGAAGTAAAATTTTTATGTATTCAGGGATTTGAAGCAATGGATTGGGAAATCCAAAACAGACTTCAACAACTGTTTGAAAAAATGTTTCCATCAATCAAAAAGTGCAAATCAACCAAAGTCTAAAAAAAATTCTCAGGTATCCTGCCACATGATCAATCTGAAAATATTCAACCTATTGTAACTTGGGTTAATGGTTTTGATTCTTACATGCATTTAACGTTATAAATTTCTTCAGAGAGAATAATCCGGTTCCGGCCTTTCCTTACAAAATATTACTGCATAACTGTTATTTAAACGTGGTCAGATTTAATCATGGATAATGCTATGGGAATTTAAAAGAGTTTTTGTTGGAAAATATCTGCGCCCCCTCGACAATGAAAATTAAATTGACTATTGTATTATAGATAATAATAGACAGGGAAAGCACAAATAGAAATTAATACTTAAAATTCGGGGCTACTTTTTTCATCAACGCCAGAAAAGAAAATTTAAACTAGCGTTTAAAATGAACATACTATTCTATGCATCTACGTTTGGGGCAGATTTATGGAGTTTTGCTCATTATCTGAATGAGAAACCGAATGTAAAAACGAAAGTTTTGCTAGATGACCCCGATCTATTTCGGAAGCAAGGGATTGCAAAACTTTTTCCAGTAGATGCTATCCTGGAAAAAAAGTCTTTAAAAAACTCTTTTTTCAAATCCAATGGCTTTAAACCGGATGTTACCATAATGGATAACACATTACCTTTGAGAGCTCCTTCCCCATACGGATTCATGTTGTGGCACGGCTTTGGATGGAAAGGCCCGAATGATGTTCAGGAGTTTAAATGGCTCCATCGCTCAATAAAATCTACATGGGGCAGCGCTAAAGTCCCAAACAAAAATTTCAGGTGGCAATGTTTTGGGCCGTGGGATTTTAAGCATAGAACAGAAATAAGCGGTTTCCATCCGGATAATTGTCGAATATTGGGATCAGCATCGCATGATATTCTTCGATCTCCTCAACCAAAAGAAATAATGCAGCCTTTCTATCCATTTGATGTAGTTGGGAGAAAAACTGTACTCATTGCTCCAACATGGCATTACGGGGAAGTTTTTGCGCATTGGGGAAGTGACAAAGATCTGTTTGAAAAATTATTCAACAGATTGCAGGATTATAATGCTAATGTAATACTTCGACTACACGATTCCTTTCGGTACGATAGTAGCTATGTTCAATTTTTAGATCAATTATCTGAAAATCATCCTAACGTATATCTTAAATTCAAGGATAAAAATCCAGACAACCTCCTCGACATGATGGTATCAGACACACTGATCACAAATTATAGCAGTATAGCTAATTTGTATTATGCCACAGGTCGGCCAACGATTCATATTTATCCGGTTAAAAGTGAGGATGAAGAATTTTTATGGCGAAAACGCACGATCATAGGGATGCGAAAGAAAACTGTCAACTCAGTAAAATATATATGGAAACTCCCTCCGGAAGAACACGGAGGACTCATGGCATCAAATTTCGAAATGTTACTTGAACAGATTGATCAAGCGTTGACGAATCCAGAATGTTGCAAAGAGAAATCAAAAGATTTTTTAGATAAGTATATGCTTGGAGCTGATGGGAAAAACAGAGACCGGATTTGGAAGTCAATTCAAGAAGTGGTGATTTCCTGAAACACTATGTTTTTGTGTGACGGTACTCTCGATAAAGTGTCTATTAAACAATTAAACCGTATGGGATTACATTATGCCTAATCATTTTATTGAACCGCACAAAGGTAAACTATTAGTTTTAACCCCCGGAATGGGAGCAGTAGCCACAACATTTATGGCCGGTGTTATTTCAGCTCGTAAAAATTTATCCAAACCATTTGGATCATTGACACAGCTCCAGACAATACGGCTTGGAGCTCGTTCAAATCAAAGAAATCCACTTATCAAAGACTTTATTGATCTTGCAGGGCTTGATGATATTGTATTTGGAGGATGGGATGTTATTTCTGATAACGCCTATGAGGCAGCTAAAAGAGCTGATGTCCTGAAGCCACAGGATCTGGAGCCTTTGAAAGATGAGCTTGGAAGTGTTCAACCCATGAAAGCAGCATTCAATCAGAAATATGTAAAGCTGCTAAAAGGCGAAAATATAAAACCCCTAACAAATAAATGGGAATTAGCGGAAGCTCTCCGAGAAGATATCAGAAATAAGATTTCAGAAACCGGTGCTTCTCGTGCAGTTATGATATGGTGTGGATCTACTGAAGTTCATCTGCATCCATCGGCTTGTCATCAAAGCATCGAGGCTTTTGAAAAAGGGCTGAAAAATAGTGATGAAGCCATAGCCCCCTCACAGCTGTATGCTTATGCAGCTATAAAAGAAGGTGTTCCTTATGCAAATGGGGCTCCCAACTTATCAGCAGATTTCCCCGCTCTGGAGCAATTAGCTGAACAAGAAAAAGTACCTATCGCAGGTAAAGATTTTAAAACGGGCCAAACTCTCATGAAAACTATACTTGCTCCGGGATTTAAAACTAGGATGCTTGGTATTCGCGGTTGGTTTTCAACGAATATTTTAGGAAACAGAGATGGCGAAGTATTAGATGATCCTGATAGTTTTAAATCCAAAGAAGTCTCTAAAACCGGTGTACTTGATTCAATTCTTCAACCCGATGAATATCCGGATCTATATAAGGATCTTTATCATAAAGTGAGGATCAATTACTATCCGCCACGGGGTGATGCCAAAGAGGGCTGGGATAATATCGATATATTTGGATGGATGGGTTACGATATGCAGATCAAAGTAGATTTCTTATGTAGAGATTCAATTCTAGCTGCACCTATTGTTCTTGATCTGGCCTTATTTTTGGATTTTGCCAAACGAGCCGGAAAATCAGGAATACAGGAATGGTTATCCTTCTATTTCAAGAGTCCGCAGGTTAATACCGGCCATATTCCCGAACATGATATTTTTATTCAACACTTAAGGCTAAAAAACTCACTCCGTGTACTTGGAGGTGAAGAACCAATTACTCACCTTTCTGAGAATTTTTAAGTAGAAGTTGCAGGTTGATCTGATGCCAAAAGTTAAAACAAATACAACAGGACTTATCCTGGCAGCAGGATATGGCTCTCGGTTAGCGGGTGTCAGCCCTGTCACTTCTTTCAAACCCCTAACGCCCGTAAATGGTAAAGCTCTCATTCTCCGTACTATTGAAAATCTGGAATTAGCCGGTTGTACAGAGATCGTAATTGTACTTGGATACGGGTACAAAAAAATAAAAAAAGCAATTCAGGATAAATACCTAGGGCAGATTCCACTTTTCTTTGTATTTAATGAGAAGTACGATTTGAGCAATGGTGTTTCCATACTTTCTGCACGAGATTATTTAAGCAACCGTTTTATAATGACGATGGCCGATCATATTTTTGAGGATTCGCTGATGAAAATTGCAAGCGATTTAGAAATTGAGGAAGGTGAAGCAGCGCTCTTAGTGGATTATAAAATCGATTCAATCTTTGACATGGATGATGCGACAAAGGTATTGTCTAAAGATGGAAAAGTTGAATCCATTGGTAAGCAGATCAAAGAATTCAATTGTGTGGATACCGGTCTTTTTGTTTGTACTTCGGGATTACTTGACGCACTTCAAAAACGTTATCAAGAATATGGTGACACTTCAATTTCTGATGGAGTGCAGGATCTGGCACGTTCCGGTAAAATGTTCGCTGTTGATATAGAAGAAGGTATCTGGCAAGATGTGGATACCCCGGAAATGCTTGCACAAGCAGAAAAACTCCTGATTAATTAATCAAACCAAAAAGTATTTACAAAGAATTTCAAATACGCATTACGAGGTAGAATTCATCTTTCTGTTCAATATATTGCCAGTCACTGGAAATGCAATATGGATCTGCAATTCTTAGACTATCCGCTACTTATGTTTTGATAATTGGTACCATAATCTTCACATTCTCAATTCATAAAAAGAATCAAACAGATTAGTAATGATGAAGTAAATTTTTTATCTATTCATGGCTTTGAAGTAGTGGGTTGGAAAATCCAAAATAGACTTCAAAAATTGCTTGAGAATATGTTTCCTTCTATCAAACCGTGACAACGATATAGTAACTAAATAAGAGCCTGAATAATCTTTTTCCAAAATCATGTCTCATAATCAAACAGATACTATAGACGCTGTGGTAACATGGGTAGATGGCAATGATCCTATACATCAAAAGAAGCGCATTAATGCACTTCGAGAATCCAAACTGATTTCAACAGATCATTTAACAACCGGGGAGCAAAAAACCCGCTTTATAGATAATGGTGAACTTAAGTTCTGTATCACCTCCATTCGAAAATTTGCTCCATGGGTTAGATATATCTACCTCGTTACCGACAACCAAACCCCCGACTTTTTAGAAGAAGAGTTCATAGATAAGTACAAGGTTAACGTCGTGGATCATAAAGAGATTTTTCAATCTTACGAGAGTGCTCTTCCCACGTTTAACAGTAGAACTATCGAGACTGCAATTTGGCGCATTCCCGGTTTAGCGGAAAAATTCATCTATTTTAATGATGATTTTGTTCTGACTTCTCCTTTACAAAAAGATCATTTTTTCAATAACGGTAACGTTGTTATCCGGGGCAGATTGCGCAGAATGGGGAGTTACGGAAAATGGAGAATGCATTTAAATCATATCTATAGCAAGACCATAAAAAAGTTTCTGGGCATCACTTATTCAATGCATCTGTTGTATCAGATTCGATCTGCCCAGTTGGCAGGTTTCGACAATAAATACTACTATGTTCCACACGTACCGCACCCGGTGCGAAAGTCAACAATAGCTACGTTTTTTGAGGAAAATCCAGACTTATTTGAAAAAAATATTCAGTACAAATTCAGAGATACAGATCAATTTTCTGCGATGTACCTCGCTTATCACCTTGAAATTGCAAACAAAAATGCTGAGTTAGTTTCCCCGGATAAAGCACTCATGATTAATGGAGAGATGGATTTCTCCGGAATGCTTAACCGCAAAATCAAAGCTATTAAGGATGAGAAAAATGCTTTTCTATGTATTCAAGGAATGGAAAAAGTTAATTCCAAACAAAAAAAGCACTTAATGAGAACATTAAGTGCTTTAACGGAAATGGATTAAATAACCTGTTTACGCCCGGGCCGCTCTGCGTCTTAAACTTTCAAGAAGGGCATCAAAACCCCGCTGCCGGATGATACTTTGAAATTGGCGATTGTATGATTCAGCAGTAGATACATCATCAATACTCATATCTATAATTTGCCACGTTCCATCCTGGAGCTCCATATCATAATCTACTGAGGTTCGTACGTTCTCCAACTGAGCTGTTGTTTTCACCTCAGCATTTCCATTATCCACTGTGATATCGTTATATGTAACTTCCGCCCGATAGATATCCAGTCTGTTTAAAGAGTTATCTCTTATGATGGTGGAAAATAGTGAGACGAATTCTTCCCTTTCTTCTTCAGAAACTTCATTGTAAGTATCACCCAATGCTGTTTCAGACATCGTCCTGAAATCAATGACATCATTAATGATGTCTTTCAGTCTGTCCCGCTGTTCCTGGGTGTATTCGCTTCCCTTTGGACCCAATAACTCTTTAATCTCTTCATCTCTTTCGTCGAGCATGGCTCGAATTTCGTCTGCTCCATTCTGGGCTAAACCTACGTTCAGAAACAGAACCATAGAGATGAATATTGTGATGATATATTTCATTTTTTTACCCTGTGTTAATTTACGCTCAATTGTTGTACTGAAATTCCTGACACTCTGTAGAGAGCTGCAACCTTCTTATTCAAATCGAACACATTTTGTTTCAACTCAACCCTTAATTCTAACTCTTTCTGCATAGCGTTCAGAAGTTCTTCCACATCTCCGAACCCGATATCATAATTTAGCTGTTCGTGACGCACCCAATTTCGTGCCGTAGAAAGTGCCTCTTCTATCTGATTTACTTTCACATCAGCAACGGAGGCTTCTCTATACTTTTCGTTCAAATCTAAATAGATCCCATCCATCAGAGCACTTTTTAAATCTTGTACTCGATTATATTCTATATCTGCACGTTCCAGCTGATTTCTAATCGATCTGAAATTTAAATTCTGCCGAATACCGAATCCAACGGCTGCTGAAGAGTAATTCGTATTATTGATAATAAATGGATTTGTTTGTCTAGGCCTGTTTGGAGTATTCGCATAGCTTCCTGAAATCCCCAAAAACAATGCAGGATATTGTTGAGCCTTTACAGCGTCTTTACTTTTATCCATGGCTTCAATCCCTGCATCTACTCCTTTTAATTCAGGACGGTTAGACACAGCCATCTGCTGGTAGTAATCATATGATTGTAAATCATGAGCTACCGGATCCAAAAAACTCTCTTCCGGTTCGTATACTATTCCCTGTTCATCCCCCATTACATAGTCCCAAATACGGGTAATGGATGAAACACTCTGTTTTACCTCTTCTCTCTGTACCTCAAATTCTGTCTTGAAAATTTCAAATTTAAAAACATCAGCCTCTTTTAAATCCGGATCTCCCTCTTCCTGCATATTTTCAATCTGTCTCTCAATCTGAGCAACCTGATCTTCTGCATCAACTAAAATTCGTTCTACTTCCTGAGCTAAAAGATAGCTGTAATAAAGTTCAAAAAGTTGAACCTCTGCTTCTGCAGTAACGGCACTAAACTGAAACTCCGCTGCACGCGCACCTGCTTCAGCTGCGGCAATTGCGTTGTTAATAGCTCCCCAACTGTACACCGGCTGAATGGCACTAATCTCTGCCCGGGTAAAAATACCCCAGTCTTCCCAGTCATTCTCTAAATTGGGATCCAGGTAATACTCTCCCTTTGACAGACCTTCTACTTCACTTTTAACTCCGGGTACTACACCGTGCTGAGAGTTAAACTCAATTCTTGGTAATATTCTCTGGTTTTTAACCTGCTGAACGCGATTTTCTGACATATCAACTGAATTCCTCTCATAAGCAACCTGACCGGATCTCTCCAAACCACGATCTATAAATTTCTGTAGATTTACTTTTAATGTATCCTGTGCCTGGACAGTAGTAAAATTTAGAAGAGGTACCAGTAAGCTTAAAAATAAAATTCGTTGCACGTTATCTAATTACGTTTCTGTTTTTCAGCTTTGTCATCAACGAACGACTATAAGATTTATTTACCTGTTCGCAGATATTAACAACACTTTACGGTTAATCGGTTCAATATAAAAAAAGCCTCTTTAATTCAATTAAAGAGGCTTTAAATTTAAAGCGGAGGGAGAGGGATTCGAACCCCCGGAGACTTGCGCCTCAACGGTTTTCAAGACCGCCGCATTCGACCACTCTGCCATCCCTCCGTTTTATGCATCTTCAAGTGCCGCAGCACCCGATACAATTTCGGAAATTTCAGTCGTAATTGCACTTTGTCGAGCCTGATTATACTTAAGTTTAAGCTCGTCTTTAAGCTCTTTAGCATTTTCAGTGGCGTTATCCATAGCTGTCATTCGAGCACCTTGCTCAGATGCGTTGGATTCCAACACGGCTCGCCATAGTTGCATATTCAGGTGCACGGGTAATAATTGATTCAAAATCGCTTGCCCGTCAGGCTCGTAAATATAGTCAATTTCATTTAGATTTGAAGAATTTTCTTCTTCAAATTGATCCGTTTTTAGAGGTAAAATTTCATCCACTAAACGGTTTTGAGTAATGACAGATTTGAATTCATTAAAGGCAACCAGAACTTTATCATACTTACCTTTGATAAACTTTTCCGTCACTTCACTCATAATGGACGAAGTCGTTTCGTAATTCAAATCATCAAAAAAACCAATGTAGGAATCGACTACTTTAAACTTTCTTTTTTTGAAATAACCATCAGCCTTTCGCCCAATTGTAATCAGATCTAACCGGTCGTTTTTCTGATATTCAGAGTAGTTATCTGCAATATCCTTTTCAGCAAGTTTAAACAAATTATTGTTGAATCCACCGCAAAGTCCTCGGTCTGATCCAACTACAATCATCAGTATCGATTCAACTTCTTCAGGATCCCTGAGAATTGGGTTTTCACTTCCAGCACCTGCAATCAGTCTTGAAACCACACTACGCATTTTTTGAGCATAGGGTCGAGTTGCAATAATACGCTGTTGAGCTTTTCTCAACTTAGCCGCAGCCACCATTTTCATGGCTTTGGTAATCTGTTGAGTATTCTCAATAGATGATATCCGGGTTCGTATATCGCGCAGGTTTGCCATGAATTATTCCTCAGATACTGCTATAAGTTGATCAATCGTACTTTCAGCTGTTTTTAGTATTTCACCACCAAATGTATCGTCCAGAACACCTGATTTTGCAAGTGTTTTCATTTGAGTTGAATACTTGGCCCCAACTGTTTCGAGGAACATATTTTCAAATTTTCGAATCAGATCAACCGAAAGTTTATCAAGAAGTCCTTCATTGTTCACCTTCAAGAGTACAATCTGCTGCTCAACCGGAAGTGGTTTATATTCACCCTGCTTCATAAGTTCAACTGTCCGCTCACCGCGTTTCAGCTGTTTCTGTGTTGCAGCATCGAGGTCAGATCCAAACTTCGCAAAGGCTTCAAGCTCACGGTACTGAGCTAAGTCAAGCTTCAGTGTACCTGAAAGTTTCTTCATTGATTTAACCTGAGCAGATCCACCTACACGAGAAACTGAAATACCTACGTCAATCGCTGGGCGAACACCTGAGTTAAAGAGGTCTGTATCCAGGAATATCTGACCGTCTGTAATTGAAATTACGTTTGTTGGGATATATGCTGATACGTCACCGGCCTGAGTTTCAATAACCGGGAGTGCTGTCAACGATCCACCACCTTTTAATTTTGGCTTCAACTCTTCCGGCACATTGTTCATCAGCTGAGCTACATCGTCATTATTAATAATCTTAGCGGCACGTTCCAAAAGACGACTATGCAGATAGAATACATCACCTGGGTATGCTTCACGTCCTGGAGGTCTTCTCAACAGAAGTGAGAGCTCACGATATGCAACGGCTTGTTTAGAAAGATCATCGTAGATCACCAGTGCATGCCGACCTGTATCGCGGAAGTATTCACCAATAGCAGCACCCGCAAAAGGCGCAATATAACGCATTGGTGCAGACGAACTCGCCGGAGCAGAAACAACAACTGTGTAGTCAAGCGCTCCGTACTCTTTCAGTGTATTTACAATAGAGGCAACAGTTGAACCTTTCTGACCAACAGCTACATAGATACAAAAAACAGGGCTATCAGTATCCTGTGTATGCTTTTGGTTAATTATGGTGTCAAGTGCAACAGCAGTTTTTCCCGTTTGACGGTCACCAATAATCAATTCACGTTGTCCACGACCAATCGGGATTAGGGAGTCAATTGCCTTTAGACCCGTTTGGAGAGGTTCTGTTACAGGTTCACGATAAATAACACCGGGTGCCTTTCTCTCCAACGGCAAGTTAATGGTATCACCGCTAATCGCTCCTTTACCATCCAGTGGGCGACCCAGCGGATCAATAACGCGTCCCAGCACACCATCACCTACAGAAAGGGATGCAATATTCTTTGTTCTTTTTACAGTATGGCCTTCTTCTACAGAAGTGGAAGAACCAAAAAGTACAATACCAACATTGTCTTCTTCAAGGTTCAATACCATACCTCGAACGGCATTACCGTCATTATCTACAGACTCCGGCAATTCCACCAATTCACCGGCCTGTACCTTCGACAGACCATAAACACGAGCAATACCATCACCCACTTCGAGTACAGTACCTACATCGTATGTATCAGTGTCGTTACTGAAACCTGTAAGTTGTTTTTTTAAAATAGCCGAAACTTCGTCAGGTCTGACTTGACTCATTTTTATTCCTAAATATTTTTATTCAACTGTTGCAGCCTTGAAATCCTCTTTCAGCTGACTCAATTTATGCTTCACTGAACCGTCAATGACTGTATCTTCAATTCGCACTTTCAATCCACCTATTAACTCATCGTTAACAGAAAGATGTAAATCGACGGTTTTACCGGTAGACTTTTCCAACTTGGATTTCAGATTCTTTATCTGATCTTTATCCAGTTCAAATGCTGATTCTACATCAATATCGATGATACCGTGATGAGCTTTATGAAGAAGCACAAAAGCCCGGGTAAGATCATGCAGTAATTTTTCACGGCTTTTTTCAGAAAGTAAATGGATCAGATTTCTGGTCAGATCCTGAATTTTACCTTTAAAAATTTCATCCAATGCACTTATTTTTACAGCTTTTTTTATCAACGGACTTTTAAGAAACAATTGCAGATCTCTTGAATCATCAATTGTTTTCTGAAGTAAGATCATATCCTCGTAAACTTCATCGAGAATATCCTTGTCTATTGCTGTATCCAATAATGCGCTGGCGTACCGCCCGGCTGCTTTGGGTATCATCCTTTAGTTCTTATTGTTAAGATCGTTGATGAATGTATCAACAAGCTTTTTATTCTTGCTATGATCAAGCTCTGCATCAATAATTATTGATGCCGCTTCAATTGCTAAATCTGAAACTTCTTTTCTCAATTCTGTCATTGCACGCAGCTTCTCTTGTTCAATAGAAGCTTTTGCATCCTCCAGAATTTTGGCTGCATCCTCTTTAGCCCTTTCAATTTTTTCAGATCGCAATACTTCTGCATCTTCGAGTGCTTCTTTACGAATTCTCTGAGCCGCAATTTCAGCTTCTTTCAAAGCTTTGTCGTTGTCTTTAGAAATTTGCTCAGCTTTCGCAATAGCCTTCTCAGCCGATTCCAGAGAATCCTTTATACGATTCTCCCGCTCATCTAATGCTTTCATGATGGGGGGAACCAAAAACTTTTGCATTGCAATTAGAAATACCACTGTTGAGATTAACACCCAAATGGCAAATCCTGTATTGAATGAAAGGAGTCCTCCCCCACCCGCTAAGAAATAATGCATAGTGCTGGTTATTTATTAATTATTGACCAACACCGAGAGCAAGTAGAATACAAACAATAGCACCGATGAGAGCTACACCCTCAATAAATACGGCGGTCAAAAGCATAGCACCGCGAATATCTCCGGCTGCTTCTGGTTGTCTTGCGATACTTTCTGTGGCACTTTTACCGATAATTCCGATTCCAAATCCGGCTCCAAGTGCAATGATTCCGGCTCCAAGGCCTGCTGCTAAAAAACCCATAATTAATTATATGTTTTGTTATTAGTGATTAGTTTCGACTTCAACAGCTTGTGCATGTGCAACAGCAGTTTCTTCGTCGTGATGATGATGCTCTTCCGCAGCCATTCCGATAAAAACAGCTGACAGAAGTGTAAATACATAAGCTTGAATAAGGGCAACAAGTGCCTTAAGGAAATAGAGCGCTGCTGTTAACAATACCCAGAAAACGCTCGACCCGACACCCACATATGTGCCAAACAGATCCGTAAAAATAAAAATCAATCCAAGAATACTGACAATCATAATCTTACCGGACAGCATATTTGCAAAAAGACGTATAGCAAGTGCAAATGGTTTTGTAAAGAGCCCCAGGATTTCAACCGGTGTCAGAATTATTCGAGACCAACCCGGAACTCCCGGAAAAGCAAAAACATGCCGCCAGTGATCTTTTGTTCCGCTAAACTGTGTAATGAAAAACGTGATTCCGGCCAATGTTGCTGTAACCGTCAGATCGGCCGTAGCGGAAGCAGCCCATGGCAACAAACCAAAAAGGTTCATAAACATTATTGCCATAAAAATTGAAAACAGATACGGGACGTACCTTCTGTATTTTTCAGGTGAAATAAACTCTTTGGCAATTTCGTCCCGTATAAAAACAAAAATGACTTCAAAAATATTCTGCATTATACCTTTTGGCTCACTTTCCGCACCAATACCTCGCCGGTAACGAGCTGCGGCCCACATTGTAATTAGCAACGTGATGATTATACCAAGCCAAACATAAATAAGGTGAGAGGTAATAGACATATCAAGTGATATTTGAGCGCCATCAGAGCGAACTAAGCCCGACTCTTCAGTCTCCATAAATTCACCGGACTCCAATGCAGATTTTGTATTTGCATAGAAATACCACTCTCCATCCACTAACAATATTCGCGGCAAATAGACCTTAACACCAACAACCTCTACATAGTCGTGATCAAGAACTTTCCCCATCACATCAAACGTCCCTTCACTGCTTTCTTCTGTATCAGCAGCCAAAAGACCAGGGTTAATAGCAAGTAGTAATAGAATGGTAACGGATAATCGGCGCAAGTATCGGCTCATCTTAAATTTCAATTTACCCGACTAATCTGAGAGTTTTTGGTTAAGGAATATCACTTCGTTTACAGAATGCAAAATATACGAAATTATAAAACTAACAGTAAAGCTCAATTCATCAATTTTTGTGAGAATTAATATTAAAACGAATAGAGCCAATACAAGGATAAATCTTATGAATAGCCCAAAATAATAGCTAACGATAAAGTCTCTCAGCACGGTTTTCTTAGAGAAGAAAGAGGCCCCCAAGTGCAAAGACACAGTCAGCAATCCAATCAGGTATCCGGCAAACCAGCCAAAAGTATTTTCATTTGGAAGCAGTATTCCCAGAGAGAGGAAAAACAACCCGATAATAAAAGTAGATATAACTAATTTCCGGTCAGCCAAAGACATGCCACTCTTGATTCAATATCTAATTTTTACTGACGTTTTTTATTAGCCGCACAAAGATGCCTATCATTAATAAAATCCCGAGCAGTACACCCGACAATACTCCCCACGGCGATGTTTCGAATTTCACATCGAAAAAATAGCCCACTAAAATCGGTGTACTAAAAGCGACAGCTATTTCCCCGCCTAGAGACAGGTACTCGAGATATTTTTTAAATTTCGGATCTTCAAACAATTATTTCTCTTTCTCTTTTTTAACAGCTGTCTCTTTTGCAAAATCGGCATCTTTTGATGTCTCCAGCTTGGTCGAATCGCTCCCCATTCTGCAAGCTCCGTTAATTTGAGCACCTTCTTCTACCAATAACGCTTTGGTATAGATATCTCCATCAATAACAGCAGATTCGCGCAGGTTCAATTTATTCGTTACCCGAATTGTACCTTCAATTTTACCGGCGATATCGGCTTCAGCAACTTTTACATCACCCTGCACTACTCCTGAGGATGTGACAATAAGTTTACCTTTTGTGATCCCCTCGCCTTTCAGCTTACCGGCTATCCGGATATCGTTTTGAGAGTTAAGCGTTCCTTCAAGAGTGGTACCTTCACTGATCATATTCAGTGTTGGAGATTGTGTGTTTGTTGTCTTACTCACGGTATTGTTGTTTTTGTTGTTGAACATAATAATTCTGGTTCAGTTTAAATACATTAATGGATCCTGTGGAACACCATTTTTCCAGATCTCGAGATGCAGATGCGAACCGGTGCTTAATACGCCACGATCACCTATCTGCCCCAAAATATCTCCTTTCAGTACAAAATCTCCTTTTGCTCTTGTCAATTTTGATCCATGCTTATAGACGCTCACCACGCCATTGCCATGTTGTAAATAGACCACATACCCATAGTTGATAGTCCAACCGGCATTCATCACTGTTCCATCAGCCAAAGCTACAAAGTCAGTTTCCGGC
Source organism: Rhodohalobacter barkolensis (assembly GCF_002834295.1). Classification (NCBI taxonomy): domain Bacteria; kingdom Pseudomonadati; phylum Balneolota; class Balneolia; order Balneolales; family Balneolaceae; genus Rhodohalobacter; species Rhodohalobacter barkolensis. Next base: position 1,736,179 of record NZ_PISP01000001.1, read on the forward strand.
CTGGCTGCAATGTCAATACCAAAATGACCATCCTCGGCATTATAGCCCTGTGTAAATCGGCCTTCAATAGGATAATCTGAAGGGAAATCCGGAGTTTCATTTAGCGATCCTGAAAAAATGATTTCGTTCTGAGAAAGCATTTCGAGCGTTCGTACGTTTGGAACTGATCCCCCCGCAGGAAAATATTCCTCCGACATGAGAACCTCGGCAGTCTGATCAACGGCTAACATCGTATCCGCAGCCGATCTTAAAACATCTTTCATGTCATTAAGTTGTGTATCCCTGGCAACCAGAGAATCCTGTAATGACATTACACGTTCAGAAATTTCAATTACATTCTGGCGCAGAGCATAGTCTTCTTTATACTGATAGAGCGATCCCAACGGTGTTGCAAAAAAAATAATGGTTGTGAAAAGCACCGATAGTAAAATGACAACCACCACCATTTTAACAATATCGCGTGCTCTCAATTTAAATGAGCTGGACCCATCCGGATCATGCTCGTCCAATACTACTACTGTAACATCGCCCTCACGTTCCGAAAAAATTCGTTTTATAAATTCCCACATGGAGTTATTACAGCTTTCAATTTATTTTTTACGGTCCTGATCAGGATACTGAATAATTTGGTGCTTCTTTTGTGATCTGCACGGTATGCGGATGACTTTCCTTATAGCTCGCAGCTGAAATTTGTACAAATTCTGATTTTTTAAGTTCCTCAATAGTTTCAGCTCCAACATATCCCATTGCGGCCCTTAAACCACCAACCATTTGATGAACCACTTCACCCAGGTAACCTTTGTAGGGAACACGCCCCTCAATACCTTCCGGAACGAGCTTTAAATCATCCTCAACATCCTGGAAGTATCTATCCTTAGAACCTTTTCTCATGGCACTTATACTTCCCATGCCGCGATATGACTTATATTTTCGTGATTCGTATATGATTGTCTCACCCGGACTCTCATCAACACCTGCAAACATCGAACCCATCATAACGGCATCTGCACCGCCGGCCAGGGCTTTAGGAATATCACCGGTTTGTTTAATACCGCCATCAGCAATTAAGCCAATGTTATTTTCGTTCGTGAATTCAGCAATTTCCATGATAGCCGACAGCTGTGGAACACCCACACCGGTAACTACCCGAGTGGTACAAATTGATCCCGGTCCAACGCCAACCTTTACCACATCAGCGCCGGCTTCAACAAGAGCTTCCGCCGCCGAGCGTGTTGCAATATTTCCACCAACAATATTTAAATCCTTGTATTTCCCTTTTATGTTCCGAACGGTATTCAATACTCCTTCAGAATGACCGTGAGCCGTATCAACAGTAACGATATCCACACCGGAATCAACCAGGGCATCAACACGGTCCATCGTATCCGGAGTTACCCCTACAGCAGCTCCAACCCGTAATCTCCCCATATCATCTTTACAAGCATGTGGGAAATTCATCTTCTTTTCAATGTCTTTAAATGTAATCAAACCTACCAGTATGTTATTGCTGTCCACAATTGGCAGCTTTTCAACTTTATACTCCTGAAGTATCTGCTCTGCTTCATCAAGAGTCGTTCCCTGCTTCGCTGTTACAAGATTTTCACTGGTCATAATATCACCCAGCTTTTTATCAACGTAATGCTCGAAGCGTAAATCCCGGTTTGTTACAATACCCACTAACTTATTATTGGTTTTCACAATGGGAATTCCGCCAATTTTGTGTTTACGCATTAAAGCGCGCGCATCTTTCACTGTTGCATCCGCAGGCAAGGTAACGGGATCCACAATCATTCCACTTTCACTTCTTTTCACAAGTCGAACCTGTTCTGCCTGATCCTCAATTGACATATTTTTGTGCAGCATGGCAATGCCTCCCTCTCTTGCAAGAGCAATAGCCATACGGTATTCTGAAACTGTATCCATTGCCGCACTGAAAATAGGAGTCTGCAGTTTGAGAGTTGGAGTTAATTGAACAGAGATATCGACATCTCTTGGCAGAACTATAGAGTGATTTGGTACAAGCAGAACATCGTCGTACGTGAGGCCCTGACGTGTGATTCTTGAGAAGGGAGAGGAGTTATCCATGAATACATTTTCGCTTTGTTTACATTTTGGCAAAGATAAGAAATCTTACTGAACTTCTTTACCTCAAATCTTCGAAAATCTACTCTCCCGTGTAAACTGAAGTTTAGATTTTGCTTATAACTTGTTCACCTTCAGTGATTTCACAGCAGTATCTGAATCTGCTATTCCATCCAGATAACTGTTCACCCAAAAATCAACGCTCTCTCTTCTGCGCTGAACCCACTCTGAGTTTGTGCAAAACTGCCCTTTCAGTTCATCGATGTATCCCTTTACATCTTCTTCGATAACCAGTTTCAGCTCTCCGGGCAGGTCACTCCATCCCAGAAGAGCAAACATCTCTTCAATTTCACGATGCTCCGCTTCTGCTTTATGGAAAATCGTGTTAAGTACTGCTTCCTGACGGGTGACTTTGGATTTTTTTATTACTGCTTGCATCATAGTTGTGTAGTTTGTTTTTGATTTATACACAACTTACAGCAACGGGGTGACATCAATATGTCACCCCGTTTAAACTTTTTTTATAATCCCGCTCTGGAGAATATTTCGTCAACTCTTCGGGTATGATGAGAAAGATCAAAAGCCTGCTCAATTTCGCTTTCAGATAGATTATCCAGAATGGTTTGATCTGTTTTTACGAGCTCTTGAAAATCGCGTTTTTCCTCCCAGGCTTTCATTGCCAAAGGTTGAACGGTATCATACGCAACTTCCCGGTTCAGCCCTTTATCAATCAACATGAGCAAGAGTCTTTGAGAAAACACCAGACCGTGAGTTTTTTCCATGTTTTCCAGCATATTCTCAGGATACACCATAAGATTTTCTATCACACCGGAAAATCTGTTCAGCATATAATCGAGCAGGATTGTAGCATCCGGCAGTATTATTCGCTCTACTGAGGAGTGAGAAATATCTCTTTCGTGCCACAGAGGCATATTTTCATAAGCAGAAATCATATACCCACGCAGTACACGCGCACAACCGGTAATGTTTTCTGAACTGACAGGATTTCTTTTATGCGGCATCGCAGATGATCCCTTCTGCCCTTTTCTGAAAAACTCCTCCGCCTCACGAAGTTCTGTCCGTTGCAGATGACGAATTTCCACAGCAATTTTTTCCAAAGTACCGCCAATTACAGCTAACGTAGCCATATAGTATGCATGCCGGTCGCGCTGGAGAGTCTGCGTTGATACAGGCGCCGGGGAAATACCGAGAATTTCACATGTATATTTTTCAACTTCCGGTGGAATATGTGCAAATGTACCTACAGCACCTGAAATTTTGCCGAACTCGACATCTTTAGCGGCCCTTTCAAATCGTTCAATATTTCGATTCATTTCGGCATACCAAAGTGCACACTTTAGTCCAAACGTGGTGGGTTCGGCATGTACTCCGTGTGTTCGTCCCATCATCACGGTCAATTTATGTTCGTGTGCTTTTTCAGCAAGAGCCTTCACAAAACGGTTTAAACCTTCTGCGATCAATTTATTTGCTTGTTTGAGCCGATATCCGTTTGCGGTATCTACTACATCTGTAGAGGTGAGACCGTAATGAACCCATTTCTTTTCTTCACCAAGAGACTCCGAAACCGTTCGGGTAAACGCAACGACATCATGACGCGTCTTCTTTTCAATTTCTTTAATACGGTCGATATCAAAAGAGGCTTTTTCGTAAAGCTTGTCTACATCTTCTGATGGTATTTTTCCAATCTTACTCCAGGCCCTGCATGCCGCAAGTTCTACATCTAACCACGCCTGAAATTGATTCTGTTCCGACCAAATATCGGTCATTTCCTTTCTGGAATATCGTTCAATCATAACTATTGTTTACTGTACTGGTATTTTGAGTAGGGTTCCGGGTTCAATCATTGTATCCAGTTCTACCTGGTTGATAATAGCAATATCTTCGTGCTCAATATCCATTGGAAGTTGATCCGGCAGATATTGCCTGAAGGTTTTTCGCTGATCTGCCTGTACGACCTGAAGACGTACCGGTTGTATATTTAAAATCCTTTCATCTGTCAGACGGTCAAAACGGGAAGTCACATATTGAAAATCTTCGATATGCGTAGGGAAATCTGACTCCAAACTATAATTTATAAATCTGTATACTCGATCTTGAAATTCCACGGCATAGACATGCACACCCAGGCGATTTTCTTCCTGATCAATCGTACCTTCTGCTTGGTATGCTCTCCAGGTACCAGCACTTTGGGTTTCACCACTCTCCTGAAGTGTAAAACCTTCCTGGTTCGTAAACTGATTAACAGATTCTCTGGCAGATGAATTTTCTGAGTCAATTCGCATGATCATTACAGCTTCCCCCTCACCCTTTACTAAAACGACCTGTGATGGCTGATTGACCAACTGCCACTGTTGAGGAATGGGATAGTAAAATTCAAGCTCCGGATGTACAAACCTACCGTCATCTTCATAACCTTGCCGAGGATTGTCACCAAAAACTATTCCGTCAAGCAGCTCCATGTAACGCTCAGTCCCATATTCAGTCTGCTCATAGCCTTGTTCTTTCCACTCGTTGGCCAATCTTGGAATAGTTTGTTCTCTTTCTCCCGGATTCGGGTGAGTTGAAAGCATATTCGGAATGCTCTGCCCCGATTTTTCTGAAATTCGTCTCAAACTTGTAAAAAACTCAGAACCTTCTGCAGCAACATATTGCTTCATTGCTGAGTACTCTACACCCAGCCGATCAGATTCTCTCTCATGATCACGGCTGTAACTCATAAACAGAAGCTGTGCAGCCTGGCCGCTTAAGTTCATCAGAGATTGCGCCGGAAGACCTAATAGCTCTTGACCCAAAATGGAACCGCCAATTACTGCTACCTGACCTATCGTTTGAGAAAGTGCTCGCTGAGAGGCATGCCGACCGGCAACATGACCAATTTCGTGGCCCACTACTACGGCAAGTTGTGCTTCATTATTGAGATGGGCCATCAAACCGCGAGTCACATAAATATATCCCCCCGGCAGGGCAAATGCGTTCACAACCGGGCTATCCAGCACCCTGAAGGTGAACTCTGTATTCTTAAACATATCTGCGGCATCTTCCCGTCTCATATGACTGACTTCCAGAAGCTCTCCTCCCAAGTCAGTCACATAGGTCGATAGCTCATCACTGTCATACAATCCATATTGACTTATAATTTCCTGGTCAACATCCTGGCCTATTTGAACTTCCTGCTCCCAGGAATAAGCATAGGCCCGTTTATTACCGGAAACCGGATTTTGTTGAACAACACAGGATGAGGCAAATACAAAAACTGTTAAAAAAAGAATGAAACTCGTATAAAATCTTTTCATAGCGATATTTTTTTTAAAAAATGAACTTAGTTAGCCCTGATCAAACTTGATCTATGATTACTCCATTCAAGTCTTGAAATTCATTTATCAGCTTATTTATGTGACTGTAAATAATATATAATGCGTATGAGTCCATCGCGCAGTAGCGCCTCATTAAGGTAGGAATAATTTGGATTTCTTTTGGAGTCAACAAATTACTTTTCAAAGAAATATAAGCATTCATTGTGGCCTCACCATCATCAATCTGGTACGTTGGATGCTGCAGTAAACGATATGGATCAAAGTCTGCATCGTCATTTGAAAGCATTCCAAAATTGATTGAAGTATCAAATATTTGAGCTGTCTCGTCCATTGGTATGTTTAAGTACTTCACAAGTTGAAGTACACTCTTTAGAATTTGTTTCAGCCCGATACTACCGCTCATAAAACGGTTATAATATCCTTCTCGTACCGATTTACTTAGATCAAAAATTCGATGCTCATTTGTGTTTCCTTCAACATAAAGCAAGTTTTTCAATATGCGTATTTCATTTTCATATAACATGGAATTACGCTCCATCTCTTGAAGCAGATACCGGAGTGCCTGCGATTCAAAAGGCGAATATTGAATCAGCGAACCTTCGAAAATAGAATCAATTGCTCCCAGCTTTCTGATAAACTCAACATGTGGATATCCGCTATCTACTTTATCATCAAGCCACTCGTGGTGTACAATCTCACCATTTTCAAATAGTGAATGGCAGGAATATTGAAAATAGATCGGGCTGTAAGCGCCACCGCCACGCTGCATTGGCAAAGCATAAGTTGCTGCTTCGAAATCAATAAAATGAAGTGGAAAAGACAGGCTTTCAAAACCAAGGCGTGAAGGTTTTACCCATGCTGATGGGAGTTCTTTTTGATGGGCACTCAAGAATTGAAGTTCACGCCGTTGCTGAATGGTTATCGCAGGCTGATTCTTTCGTTTTACTTCTTCAAAACTACTAGAGTATTGGTTTAGTGGTACATCTTCCTGAAAATACTTACCGGCTTCTATTAGTTCTTGATTTCCATGCCCAATTAATTCAAAAACCTGCTCGTTTGGAAAGGTTTTATTTTTTCCTGAGAAAAACTCTCCCCAGCAATCAGATATTTCATCCGACTCCGGTTTTCTAAATTTACAACGGCTGCACTCCTGATGAACCTCCACATTAAAATGGCTCCCATCACTCCAGTTTTCGGATACCAGATCCTTCATAACATCCCGCACAGATCTCTCTGCAGCAAACGAATGTGCAACCGAGTCAGGAATAGCTAACCGTACAGATTCTGTAGCTTCGGTAGCCTCCATTTTTGTAAATAGAGACGCCAATTCCTCTTTAACATTCTGAGATACGATCAAATTTTCAGACTCTGTGTTAGGAATCTGCTGCATTAGCTCAGGCATTCTGGCACTGTATCTCTTATCGGGGAAAAAGAGTTCAACATTCAATTTACTACTGCGAACAACTTTTCTTAAAACCTCCATTCTGTAGGCGGCTTTAACCAAATACCCGGCTGTTGTTTTACTCAAAACCGGAACAGATATTTCACCCTGATGGATTCTCTTCTTTAACTTGCCATGAATTTGGACAATTGTAAATTCACTTCCATTTTTAACAAGTATCGGGATTCTGGTTAAAAAAATATTTTCCCGGATTACGGCTCCACAGATCGCAACATCATCCTCTTTCAACCATTTTTGAGTTTCTAACAGGGCGTCGCTTACGGAATCTGAAGTAAACTTTATGTTTGGGTATTGAAGTGCTACTGCATTTCGCAGCTGAAGCTTATTTCTTTGCTTAAATGGCAGGTAAGGTTTTCGTAATCCGGTACTCTTCTTTGCGTGATACAGTTTGAGCGGGCATGAAATGGATTTCAAAAAAAGTGAATCATTGATCTCCATTCGGTTTGCCATTATTCTATTACATTTACTTCGGGAACCAACTCGATGCCAAAGAGGCTTTTAACTGATTCCTGAATGTTCATGGCGTGCTCGTAAACTTCTTCCCCTGTTGCTCCCCCATGATTTACCAAGACCAGTGCCTGATTTTTATAGGTGCCTACATTTCCCACTTTTTTCCCTTTCCATCCGGCTTGTTCAATGAGCCATCCTGCCGGAATTTTCACTCTATTTTGATCGGCCGGAAATGAGGGGATATCAGAAAACTCATTTTTGAGATTTTCATACACCTCTTTGCTAACGATAGGGTTCTTAAAAAAACTGCCTGCATTCCCAATCAAAGCAGGGTCCGGTAATTTAGACCTACGAATAGAAACAACGGCGTCAAATACATCCTGAATCGTCGGTTGAGTCACATTTTCCGATTCAAAGTATTTGCGCAGCGCGTAATAGGAATCTTCAATTTTATGCGGGCCTTTCTCCAACCTCAGCGTTACATCTGTAACAATTACTTTTCCCTTCAACTGATTTTTGAAAACACTGTCGCGGTATCCAAATTTACACTCTTCCGCATTAAACACTTTCATATTTCCCGTTTCCGGCATAAACGCACTCAGCGATTGAAAAACGTCTTTGAGCTCCACCCCATATGCACCGATATTTTGGATGGGAGCCGCACCGGTTGTACCCGGAATCAAAGCTAAATTTTCAATTCCGCCATATCCGTTTTCTACACAAAACCTCACTAGATCGTGCCAAACCACACCTGCGCCGGCTTTAACCCAAACCTCTCTATCATTTACATCAATTACTTCTATTCCGGGAATCAAAATTTTAAGCACAGGTTGCTTCAGATCAGACTTGATCAGAATATTACTCCCGCCTCCAAGTATAAAAGGTGATTTTTTACGAAACAGCCCCTCATTATAAAGAGCTTTTAGCTGTTCTGCCTCTGCAATGGAATAAAAGATCTGAGCTTTAGCTTGAACCCCAAGAGTGTTATAAGGGGCCAGATCTATGTTTCTTTGTTCAATTGGGATGTTTTCAAATGTATTCAAATTGGCTGACATCTTTAAACTTCAGACTTACTCTTTTCTGACGGCATCGGTTTAACACGGAGCTTTTTAACCCTGTTATTTTTAACGGAGTGAACTGTCATTTCCAGGTTTTTATAAATCATGCGCTCTCCAACATTGGGGATGCGTTCGGTAAGGTGATAAACCAATCCCCCGAGTGTCTCAAACTCATCATCGTCTGATGAAATTGAGGTTTTTAGAATTTCATCCAAATCATCCAGGTCAATTTTGGCATCAAAAATATAGACGCCGTTTTTAAATCGGGTGAATAGTTTCTCTTCCTGGTCATCATATTCATCACCAATATCCCCTACAATTTCTTCAAGAATATCATCCAGTGTTACAATTCCTTCAGTTCCGCCATACTCATCCACTACTATTGCAATGTGAGTTTTTTCATGCTGGAAGTCCCTCAACAGATCATCCAATTTTTTTGTAGCCGGAATAAAAAGTGCTTTTCTGGCTATCGTTTTCCAATTGATCAGATGGTCACCCATTGGCGTATAAATATACGGAAGCACATCTTTTGAATAGATCACCCCGGAAATATTATCCAAGTCATTTTCAAATAGAGGCATTCTTGAAAGTCCCTTATCGCGTATCAGATCGATAACTTCTTCGAGTGTAGCTGAAACGGGAACTGCAACAATATTGACTCGAGATGTCATGATTTCGCGTACAGTGATATTTCCAAACTCAATGACATTTTCAATAATCTCACGCTCGTCCCCTTTCAGCGATCCTTCCTGCTCACTCATCTCGGCCATGGTCTTCAGATCCTGCGCCGTCATTTTATTATTTGGTTTAGGAAGTGTTCGTTCCAAACTCATCGTACTTTCAGCGATTAATTTGGAAACAGGTTTAAAAAAAATGAAATGCACATGTACAAACCCAACCATTCTTCTGCTTACCTTCAAAGGGTTATTAATGGCAATTACTTTTGGTGTGATTTCACTCAAAATCAGAATTGTAAATGTCAGTACTACAATCTCTACGGTATACACGATTACTTCCGAAAAACCATAGTAAGCTGCAATCTTTCCGGTAATAACTGCAGCCATAACTGAACTGAGAATATTTGCAAAAGTATTACCAATCAGGATAGTAGCAAGCAACCTTCTCGGCTTCTGCAGCATTTTTAAAATCTTGGCATCTTTAGAACCTTGCTCCCCTTTCGGCTTAAGCTGCTCTATTTGATTTGCTAACGAAAAAAAGGCCACTTCGGATCCGGAATAGAGAGCACTGAGCAGGAGCCCAGCAATCATTATAATCAACTCAATTGATATTTCAGTAAAATTCAGATACTCTAACTGCGACCCTGCATTAAGTATAATCTGATTGGAAATAAAGTGTATCGGATGACTTGGAGGTTCGTCGATCGTTTCCAAAAAAAAGTACTTAATTAATGATTAAATGTGGTTGATTTAACAATATGAATAAAAAAAGGTGACGATCAAAGAGATCGCCACCTTAAAATACGAAATGTTAAGTCAATTAACCTGTACAGAATTAGAATGGAAGATCGTCATCCATATCATCAAATGAGTCATCCAATTCAGCTGACGGTGCAGTTGCTTTGTTTCCTCCACCTGAATTCTGTGAGGCATTTCCTCCGCCCTGATCTCCACGACTGTCAAGCATTTGCATATTGAATGCTTTGACTTCTGTGGTATATCGTTTTTGACCTTCTTTATCTTCCCACTCACGGGTCTCCAGTTTACCTTCAAAATAGACCAAAGATCCTTTTTTCAGGTACTGCTGGCAAATTTCTGCCAAACGGTTCCAAACTACAACACGATGCCACTCGGTTTTCTCCTGCAGCTCTCCGTTTCTGTCCTTATATCTGTCGGTGGTTGCCACACTCATATTTGCAACTGCAGCATTTGACTGTGTGTAACGTACATCAGGATCTGCTCCCAATCTTCCGATTATCATTACTTTATTTAATGAACTCATAATTAATTGTCTTTTTTGTTAACGTTCTATCTATAAGAACAGAAATTTTTGTTTCCCTTACAGAATTTTTTCAAAAAGTTTATCGAAGAGCACTTTCCAGCTCAAGAGACGCGTCACTTCCTTCATCTCTATATTTAATAATTACAGGGCAGTACGCAGACAACTCCTGCCTTCTTGCCCACTCATTTTTAATTGGCCTCGAACCGGGTATCACAACGGCATTTTCAGGAATGGGTGCGCCTTTGCCAAGCATTACTTCATTAACACAGTCGTAAACCGGAACAGATTTAGAAAGAGTTACTCCCGGAGCCAAAACAGCACCTTTTTTAACCAAAATCCCTTCAACAATCACAGCCCCAGCCCCGATGAAACAGTCATCTTCAATTACAACAGGGCTCAAGCCAACCGGTTCGAGCACACCGCCAATTTGCACTCCGGCAGAAAGGTGAACGTTCTTTCCAATTTGAGCACAAGAACCCACCAAGGCGTGGCTATCAATCATAGTGCCTTCATCAACGTACGCACCGATATTTATATATGCAGGCGGCATGATTATCACTCCTTTGGCAACATAAGCACCTCTCCTTACTGAGGATCCGCCCGGAACCAATCGCACACCCTCTTCAGCATCAAACATGCGCGGAGGAATATTATGCTTATCTACAAAACCGTCGTATATGCCGGCATAATTTACATTATTTCCCTTTTTAAAAGCAGCTAATATTGCTTCCTTAACTTCAATATTTGCACTCCAGGTTTCACCTTCTTTTTCGGCGGCACGAACCGTTCCTTCTTCGAGCTGATCTAAAGTTTCTTCCCAATTCATCTTATTTATTTATTTTTTTATACCAGTTCATAATTTCTGTATCCGACGTTTTTAGTCGTTTGTAGTGTTGAAAATCGTTAGCAGTAAGTGGTAATCGAAGTTCGGGACTTTCAATAATTCCCTTCTCATAGAGCAGAACTTTAGCCGGAATTGGATTCGGAGCAGAAAATAGCATCTCAACCGCATGTTTCCAGACAAGAAAAAGTGACTCAGTATTTCCTGACAAACAGTATTCAACAAACTTTGCTGTCTCCTTTGGCCACACGTTAGACGCAACAGAGACCAATCCTGATGCCCCGGCTACCGACAAAAACGGCATTAATCCGTCATCTCCACTGAACATTGGAATATCGGGCACCATTTCCCGAAAAGACTGAAAATCCGCCAGGTTACCACTCGCTTCTTTGATTGACCAAAAATTAGGATGCCCAGACAATTCACCCATCACGTTAGGAGGTATTTCAACTCCGGTTCGTGACGGTATGTTATAAATCATACACTGTTTTTCAGCTATATCCATCAACTCCCTGAACCAGATTTTTTGTCCTTCCGGGCCGGGTTTAGCATACAGTGGGGATACGATCAGAAAAGCATCCACTTTGTCGTTGCAATACTTTATCCAATCCTTCTGTTTACTGATCTGAAATCCGCCCACACCAGCCATAATAGGCACATGTAAATCCAATTCTTTTGCAAATCTTACAATCTCTTTTTGTTCCTCATCATCAAGAGCCAATCCTTCGCCGGTGCTACCAATTAAAAGAACACCGTTTCCGGCCTCTTCCTGTCTTCTGATAAGCTTTTCAAGATCCTCAAAATGAACCTCACCCGACTCTTTCATCGGTGTAATGAGTGCTGTCCAAAGCGTAGTATTTTTCATAATAATTCTGAAAATGCCTGATCAAAAATTGATGCGAAAGTATACACACCCGATTCAATTTGCGGATTCTTCATCAAGTATTCCGCTGTCCAAATTGCACCTTCTGCAAAAAGCTTTCGGCTATGCGCTTCATGTTTCAGATAAATGGACTCGTTCCGGGTTTGAATATGGAGATTGTGAATTCCCTTTACATCTCCCTGTCTGTCGGACGATATGGAAGCCTCTCTTCCCAGCCAATCCTGCCAAGACAAGGCGGTTCCACTCGGCGCATCTTTTTTATGAACGTGATGCACTTCATGAATATGATATTCGGGATTTTGCATAAATGCACCGCCTTTACCAAAAATGTTTAATGCTTTCCGAATCAAATTCATCCCTAAACTGAAGTTGGAGCCGATTACCCATGTCGAATCAATATCTTTCACCCGGTTAGGTAACTCTTTTGGCCAAGTGTATCCGGTGGTTCCCCAAACAGCAGGTATCCCGGATTCCAAAACTACTTCACTAACATCATTTGCTGCCTCGCCGGGCACAAAGATGATTGCAATGTCGGTTTCTTTTAATTTTTCAGGAGTCAGATTACTATTCGAATCAAAACAGACAGCTTTATCACCTAATAGTTCAGCAACAGCACTTCCTGTTTTTCCGGTTCCAATAACGGATACTTTCATAACTTGTGATTAAATAAATCGTTGATGTAATTTTTGAACAACCTCATTCGAACTCTCCTGATGCACCAGAAAACAGAGATTGTGAGAACTTGCTCCATGGCATATTAAACGCACATTAATACCTTCCAAAGAGCTAAAAACCGGACCGCTGAGTCCCGAAGTAGTATGTAGGTTATTCCCAATTAATGCAATTATAGCCAGGTTATACTCTACCTCCACCTGACAAAAAGTTTTCAGTTCATGAATAACCTGTTCAGGTAGAAAATCTTTACCGGCTGTATTTGCATTTGTATCCAGCGTCAGGGAAACGCTTACCTCACTGGTCGTTACTAAATCCACACTAATTTTATGGTTTGACAGCACCTGAAAAAGACGAGCCAAAAATCCATGTCTGTGGAGCATATCCAGACTATGAACCGTTAAAAGAGTTTGATTTTTCCTCAAACTTATAGCCCGAATTGGCGGATTCTCTTTAGTCCTTTTCATGATCCATGTTCCCGGACGGTGCGGCTCAATACTCGATCCAACATACACGCGTATATTTTTCCTGATAGCAGGCACCATCGTAGCCGGATGTAGAACTTTAGCTCCAAAAACAGACAGCTCTGCCGCTTCATCAAAACTAATTTCTGTGATTGGTTTTGCCTCTTTTACAATTCTCGGATCTGTTGTATACACAGCAGTTACATCTGTCCAGATTTCTAAAACATCTGCATTCACAGCTTCCGCAAATAGAGCCGCTGAATAGTCACTTCCGCCACGACCAAGGGTCGTTGTAACACCGCTGCCAGACCTTCCTATAAATCCCTGCGTGACAAAACATCGATTTTTCAGATGCGACAAAATTCGCTCTGATGCACGTTTTTCAATTTGGGAAATTTCCGGATCTGCTGATCCATGATTTTGATCAGTAATAATAATTTCACGCGCATCCAGCCACTCCACTTTTTCACCCATCAATTCTTTTAAAACGGACGAAAATAGGACCGAGGATAATAATTCCCCAAAAGAGAGTAACTCATCACTAAACTGTAGCGTGACAGGTTTTGATGATAATGCCTTCTCTTCCATCAAATCGAGTAAGGCTTCAACTTTTGGGCGTACTTCTTGAGTCTTTTCAAGATCTTCACATATTTGAATATGTTTCTCACGGATTTGATCCACCAGTTTTTTCCTGATGTCTCTGTCTTGACTCTCAATTATTGAAGTAAGCAGATTTGTAGTTCCTGAAGTGGCACTGACAACAACAATTTTTTTATCAGAATCTGATTTAACAATGGAAGCACACCGTTTCATGGCTTCGTAGTTGGCCATGCTGGTACCGCCAAATTTGGCAACTTTAATCAAGTCGGGCATTTTTAAAATTCATTTTTTAACGGGGGCGAATATAGTGATTTACATTACCCAAATCACCAAAAGAGAGGAAATTCACTTTAAAATAACTACCTCTTTAACGAAATGTTTCTAAACTTAAGTTCGTTTGCACTAATAGCCAAGATGCAAAAACCTTCTATCACAATGTATAGATTTATAAAAAAGATTTTGTATTTTGTTCGACTAATCAGATGGCGGTGTTTTAAAATATCGCTCTTGGAACAAGAAGTTTAATTTAATCAACCGGGTGATTATTCATGCCAAGCGGAAAGAAAAGAAAAAGATCTAAAATTGCGAAACACAAACGGAAAAAGCGTCTGCGCAAAAACCGTCATAAGAAGAAAAAGTAAGTAAGCTAATCACTTACAGCAGAAATTCAGGGCACTCTTTGGGTGCCCTTTTTTTATTTTAAGCTGCTGCTACTGCCACACTTCTGTCTGCAATTTTAATAATCCGATTTGCTTTGTACAGAAGATGCGTCAACTTACGACTCACATATTCATTAACCTCATTCAAGCTTTCAAGGTCAGTCATCGTAAACTGAAAGTACGATATAAGATTGATTGCGGTGAGATATTTCCCGTGAGAATCACCGTCAATTTCAAGGTGCCAGCGTGTAATGATGTCGTCACTAATCAGAAGTTCATTAACTTCTCTACTCACACGATCCATCCACTCACTCGCTTTTTGGATACGATAATTTGTATCCCCATTGGTTTGATTCGGCTGACTCTTACGTTCATCGAAATGCCAAACCAATTCAACATCAATAGAGGGTGATATATTCACCTCTGTCAAATGTTTTTCTTTCAGCATCGGATGTTTATCCGTACCGTTCAGCTGATTCGCAAGATTTGCTTCGCGAAAGCTGTCCCAATCAAAATTAATATCAAGCTGTTTCAGATGGTTCGTAGAATCTTTCAGATCAATGACAATCTCCAGGCCTGCAGCATTTATTCTGGATTCTTCCCATGTTTTGAATTTTACGACGTTTATATTTCTCTTGTTCAGCAGGCTATTTATTTTGTTTACTACCGATTGAAAAATAGGATATTGCATATTTCTACTCGCACAGGTTTAGTCAACATTTTCTCTCACTCGAATGAATAACTTTTACGCTTTAATATATCTAACAGAAGAGTTAAAACCCAAATTTTTGGGTCGGGAATTTGAGTTCAGCTACTCTCCTCACAAAGATGTGTGGGAAGGTTATTTCAGTTCAGAAAATCAATCCGATCGATTAATATTTAGTTCTAATCCCTCAGAAACAGCATTTTTTTCTGATAAATACCGGGGAGCAAAAAAAGCCAACGTCACAGAATTTTTTGAGAGGCTAAAAAATCAGAAAATTTTAACGCTTAATTTGGCTGATGGGGATAGAATTCTCACCATCCATTTTGAAAACGATCTCAAATTGATTTTCCAGCTATTTGGCAACAAACCCAATGTCTTCTTAATTGATGATGGCATTATTGTTGAATCATTTAAAGGCAGTGATGGGATTCTCGGACAACCTGAACCAAAACCGCGCCCACCAAAAAAGAAAACCTTTCCGGATAAAGAGCTGTCTGCCAAACGAACCATACTCCATTTTTATCCCGCATTTCCACGCCATTTGGTTCAGCCCGTTATTGATCACTATGACCTTGATAATAAAGAGATGAATGAGGTTAAGAGTGTGGCAGATGAGATTGTTGATGCCATGTTAAACCGAGCAGAATTCAGAATATTGAAGGACGGCAATCTTTGTCTTATTCCTAATGACCTGCTGCCAATTGAAAATATTGAAACGTTTGATAATGTAAACGATGCCATCAGGTTTGCTTACTACAAAACATCCCGCGAACGAAGGCTCTCTTCCCGAATACAAACATTTAAGCCTAAGCTGGAGGAGACACTCAAACGTAATGAATCTACAATCGAACAGCTGGAGGATGCCGAGAAAGGATTTGAAAGAGCGGAAAAATATGAGGAGTTCGGTCACCTGCTGATGTCGCATGCCCATGAAAAAGTGGATGAGGGAACAGAATTCATTACTGTTCAAAATTTTTACGACGACAACGAACCCGTCGAAATTCCATTAAAACCGAATCTAAACATTGCAGAAAACGCACAGCGTTATTACGATAAATCAGCCAAAGCAATCCGAAGTGTTGAGGAATCTAAAAACAGGCTCAAAAAGCTGAAACAAGAGACCAAAAAGCTAAAATCGATCATCCGTTCATTCAATGAAATTGAAAAAATTTATGAGTTTGACGACTGGTATAAAGAGAACGAGGAGGAACTGAAAAAACTCGGAGTACTGTCTAAAGCCAAGCAAGTCACCTCACTTCCCTACAAGCGAACAACCGTTGATGGCTACGAGGTATGGATTGGTAAAAATGCGAAGAGCAACGATCGCCTAACTACGGATGCCCATAAAGAGGATATTTGGTTGCACGCACGCGGTGTAGGAGGTTCACATGTTGTGATTCGTATGAACAACCAGAAAGAGATGCCGCCTAAACATGTTATTTTAAAAGCCGCTTCCATTGCTGCATGGCATTCGAAAGCTAAGGGCAGTAAATTAGCTCCGGTAATCGTTACTAAGCGAAAATACGTTACAAAGCCTAAAGGTTCGGCAACCGGTGCAGTCAGGGTTCAGCGTGAGGATGTTGAAATGGTAAAACCACAAAAAGATTTTTAATGTTAGAAAACTTACTATCTCAACCACTTTTCCTATGTGGCATGATGGGATCAGGGAAATCTACGATTGGGAAAGCTCTTGCTCATAAACTTTCTGTGCCCTATCACGATCTTGACGATATTATTGAGCAGGAAAGCAGTTTAACTATTCCAGAGATATTTAACCAAAAAGGTGAAGATGCTTTTAGGCAGCTTGAACAAGAGCTTATTATTCGTATATCTCAAACCGCAGAAGGTATCTTCTCTCTTGGCGGAGGTGCTTTACAAAACCAGCAAGTTACGGATCACGTTAAATTACAGGGATGGCTTGTTTTTATAGAGTGTAGTGCAGATACACTCTATAGTCGATTAAAGAACAGTTCTGATCGTCCGATGATTGCGAACCTAAATGAACAGGAGCTGAAAAAGAAAATCCAATCCCTCCTGAATCAAAGACTACCCTACTATAAACAGGCACATTTCAGTATAAAAAATGACCAGGACAGTGTTGATGACACAATTAATGAGTTGATTAAAAAGTTAAAGTTCTATGAGCAAAAGTATTGAGGTTAAAACTTCACAAAAGAATTATACAGTATTAGTAGGAAGTGACATATTTGAGGATCAGATTAAAGAGGTCGCCGATTCCTTTAACGGTGATAATCTCTTTGTACTGGTTGATGAAAATGTAGAAAAATATCACTCAGACCTCATCAACAAATCCTTTGAAGAAACAGGTAAAAACTTCTTCCTGATGACTGTTCCCGAGGGTGAAAAAAGCAAATCTGTCTCTTTTTGGAACACCTGTATTGAATTCCTATTGGAGAATGGTGTTCGGCGGAACACACCCGTTTTTGTGATCGGCGGCGGTGTAACCGGAGATGTAGGTGGATTCGCGGCTGCTTCTGCCCTTCGTGGTGTGCCATTGATTCACGTCCCGACAACTGTATTAGCCATGGTAGACAGTTCCATTGGAGGAAAGACCGGTGTCAATCATTCAACCGGAAAAAATTTAATCGGGGCTTTCTACCAGCCATACAAAGTAATTGCTGATATCTCCTTCCTGAATACTCTTCCGCGAGATGAATGGACGAACGGACTCAGTGAAATATTGAAATATGGTGCCATTGAACAAGTTGATATTTTTGATAAGGCAGAAATTTTTCTCCAACATAAAATTGAAGAAATCAGCAAAGACAAGCTCATTGATTTGATCACGGACTGTATTCAGATCAAAGCTGATATTGTGGAAAAGGATGAATTTGAGGGGAATATCCGGGCCTATTTAAATTTTGGACATACATTTGCTCACGCACTCGAAAAGGAATGTAGTTATCAATCGATCAGCCATGGAGAAGCTGTATACTTAGGCATGTTGGCTGCTATTGAGCTTTCTAACCACTTTGGCGCAAAATTAAACCCTGATAAACTCCTTAAATTTCGGTCTTTATATCATTACAGAGTTTCAAAAGAAGAGTTATCTTTAGAAGATTTGACAGACCACATGAAATTCGACAAAAAACGTACCAGTCAGTACATTCGTTTCGTTTTACTTGATGAATGGCAGTCTCCCATTCTGAAGGAAGTCCGGTCAGACGATGTCATTCATCAAGCTTGGAAAGTCGCATTAGACGAACTTTGAATTTTACATTTAAACCCTAACTACCTCGTTGATTTATCGATGGATATATAACATTTGGAGATTTTTCTTAATCTCCGTTTCCATAGCTGCAGGGCTTATTCTCTCTCTTCTGTTAGTGGTTATTGGTGTAATTCAACTCCCTCAATCAAAAGATTATCTTAAAACTGAAATTGAAAACACCTTCAATGAACAGTTTGAGGGCACTCTCAATATAAGCTCCATTGATGGATTTTTGCCTTTCCAAATCAATTTTAGAGGAGGGCAATTTTTTGCAGCCGGAGATATTTCTCAACCTGCAATTTCTTTCGAAAACGCCAATGTAGCCGTTAACTGGTGGGACCTTCTTCAAAAAAACCTATCTATAGAGTCCTTTGAACTGCACGAACCTGCAATCCAAATTTCTCAAAATGATGATGGGTTGAATATCGCCCAAATATTTATTCAGCGGCCAAGGGATGAAGACCGGGAATCTGAGGATGATCAAGCGCCATTTTATGAAGATGTCAGGATTTTTGATGAGATAGATCTTTTCGCACCAAGACTTTCTATAATTAACGGGTCTCTTCTCACGTCAGCTGGTGTGGAAATTCCGGATGAATTACATCTGCCCACTCCGTTAAATATTCAGCATTTGAACACAGATCTTTTTCTTGAGATTACTGAATCGCAGCTATTTGCAGATATTTCAAATTTCAGTGCAGTATTGCCGGATACACCATATCAATGGGTTCGAATTGAAGGCCAGTTTTATAACAATGATCGCTTTTTTGAAGTAAATGGCTTGAATATCAGTACTGCTGAAAGTAATCTGGATCTTAGTTTTGAAGCACAGCCGGTTTCAATCTTCAGACAAAGCAGTACCATAGCTGACCAACTAAGAGATGCTGAGTATCAGATTACCGTAAACACAAGTACCTTTTCAAACGACTTTGCAACACTATTTGTCCCTCAGGTCCCGGATCTGGATGAAGATTTCAGTTTAGAACTTCAGGCAGAAGGTACCGCAGAAGAGCTATGGATAGATCGTTTTCAAGCCTCATTTGGTGAATCTGCTATCATCGCTACGGCAAACCTGAATAATATCTTATCATCGGAGCTCAGTTATGACGCACAAATTGAAAATATTGTGCTACAACCCGACCAGCTTCAATGGGTTTCTGACAACTACATAAATCAGTTTGATACACAACTTTACCAAAATGCCATCATACGAGGTGACATTTATGGGAATATGCAGGAAACCACTACAGACTTTTCCCTGGAAACCGAGGCCGGTTCAATGATGGTTGATCTGTTTTTAAATCACCGGGAAGATTCAGGTTATGAACTGCTCGCTGAACTCGATTCATTGAATATCTCCCCTATCCTTAAAGATTCCGTTTCAACATCTATGCTCAATGGCCGGATCGCCCTGTCGGGAAGTGGTTTTGATCAAAATGCCGCATTTACATCCTCAGCCGACCTTTCAGGAAGCGTATATAAGGACTATGATTTTCAACAAATTATGGGCGAGTTCGATTATGCCGACCGGCAACTTTCCTATTCGTTGCGAGCTGAAGATCAAAACGGCTCAATTGAGGTAAATGGCAAATATAATCCGACGGTTGAATATCCGAATTTCACTGCAGAAGGCAGTGTACAGAATCTGAATTTCGCAACCTATACCGACTACTTTCAAGATGGAGAATCGGATTTTAATGCTACTTTTTCGGCCAATGTGAGGGGTAATACACTCGATACTGTCCATGGCCGAATCAGTGTTGAGGTTGATGAATCCGTCATCGGTCCCGATACACTACGCGCTCATCAACTGTACGCAGATCTGAGTGCTCCCGATCAGCAGCCAAGAGTTCTTCGATTTACCAGTTCCTTTTTTGATGGTGAAATTGAGGGTACCATTGCCCCTTCCACCATCCGCAACCTGGGATTCTATTGGGGAAACTATTTGCAAGATCGTATTCGCCGGGAAGTCCTTTTTGATCGCGAGTTTACACTGGCAGATTTCAAACTTACTGACGGAGAGTTTGAATATCCCGAACTTGATCTATCCCTCCAGCTTTCTGTAAAAGATCTGAACCTGCTGCGGCACTATTTACCTGAACTGCCGGAAATGGAGAGTCGTGCTCGATTAACAGCATCGTTAAATGCATCCGAAGAAAATCTGTTGATGTCGGGAACACTTTTTGAAGAGAACTTCCAGGCCGGAGACATTTCAGCACAAAATCTTAATACATCGGTATCGGCTGAGTTTAATCATGGTGAATCTATCAGAGATTTTGGGAATTTGGACCTTCAGATCAATAGTGGAGAAGTAAACTGGGATGAGATGACCTTCTACGACAGTTATCTCAATTTTTCAATGCGGAATGACTCACTACAGCTTCAACAGCAGTTTGTTCTTGATGACAATCTTGAATTTCAATCTTCTCTAACCGGTGCACTGAGCGAGGGAATGTTTGAAGTGATTATTAATAATCTTCAAATTGGATCTCCTCAATATAATTGGCGTTCTGAAGGTGAGTCCCAGTTAATTTACACGGATGATAAAAAGCTCACATTTAATGATGTGCGGCTTACAAGTGATGAGGACCTCCTGGCTATTAACGGAGTATTCAGCGAGGCGTTTGAAGACTCTGTAGATTTTAAAATTGATAACTTTGATCTGTCCCGGATTTCTGATCTGATTGGCGGACGCATCACATTTTCAGGTATTTTGAACGGTGAATTTATTACCAGATCTCTGACCCAAATTCCCAGTATACAAGGCGAAATAAATGTTGATGAAGTTCGCGTCAACGAGCGTCTTATTGGAGACATGGAATTGATCAGTGAATTTAACTCCGAAGAAGAAAGATTCGATACAAGTGTTCGAGTCTCTACAGATCCTGATAAATATTCGAACTATTTAAGCCAGAATGATAATATTGGGCAAGATCTCAGGCTGGATGGATACTTTAGAGTTCCCAATGAGATGACATCTACCGACGAAGAACTTTACTATTTTGATGCCGACCTGAGGGAGATTGATCTCTGGATTTTAACTTTTATAGTCCCCAATATTATTGAAGAAATGGAAGGGGCAGCACAAGGAACAGGCTTTATATCCGGCACTCGTTCAGATTTTGATTTTAATTCAGACTTCAGTGTAGATGAAGCCGTTGGGACACCTTTTTTCACCAATGTTGAATATCAACTGGAAGGCGGTGTTAATTTCAACAAATCTGATGGACTTACTTTCAATGAAGTTCTCCTTACCGATCACAGAGGAGGAGAAGGTACATTAACGGGGACGGTGGATTTGAATGACTTTCAGCCGGGGACATTCATGGATTTGACAATTGATCTGAATAATCTGCAATTCATGAATAATCCTTATGATCCAGACATTCCTTTTTATGGTAGTTTATACGGAACCGGACAGGCTCAAATCAGCGGGTCAAATACGAGTCCCTTCTTACGCACAAATGGAACCGTTTCTCTTTCCTCAGATTCAAGAATTTCAATTCCCCTGGAAGAAGAAACCGAATTTGAACAAGACAGACGTTTTATACAGTTTGTAGATACGTTCGATCTTTCTGTTTTGGCCGAAAATATACGCAGACAGGCAGAGGAAGATGAAGAAAACGGATCTACTCCTGAAGAGCTTACTTTTGTGGAATTATTCACAATGGACGTTCAGTTCGAAGCCGATGACCCAATCAATGTGCAGCTTATTTTTGATCCCGTAACAAACGAAATTCTGAATGCAGATGGCACAGGCCAGGTCCGTATTCTGCTTCAGGATCAGGATGTGAGTATGTTTGGGAGATTCAATATTCAGAGCGGAGATTATCAATTTGTAAGTGGAGATATCTTTACGCGCCGTTTTACACTTCAGGAAGGTGGAGCTATCAGCTGGCAGGGAGATCTCGTTGATGCAGGACTGGACGTAACTGCTGTTTACCGTGCCCGGCCGGTCATTTCTACCCTGCTTTCTTCAAATGCAGCATCTTTTTCTCCGGAAAGCGGACAACGAATTCCAATAGAACTGGTTCTCCAAATTGGAGGTACAATTACTCAGGTTGAAAATGATTTCTTTTTCAGGGTGCCAACCGGTATCGAAGGAACCATGGACCCGACACTTTCTTCTCAGATCAACAATTTGAATCAGAATGAGGAAGAAAAATTAATACAGGCAACCAGTATACTGCTAAGTGGAAACTTTATTCCTTCAAGCCAGGCTCAGGGACTCAGTTTGGGTGAAGGATTTTCGGGTACAGCCGCTGTAGTAAATCCACTTTTATCCAGTCAGGTGATTAATCCGCTTCTCTCCAATCAAATAAACTCCCTTTTAAGAAGCGATATCACGTTTGATATTGACCTGAATTTAACGGCGTTCAATGAAGTGGACCTGGGTGTGGCTTTAAGACTGTTCGACGACCGGGTCGTGTTGCGACGTGAAGGACAAATTACCGGCGAACAGAGTGATATTGGTGATTTGGGTGCAACTTATCGAATTAATCGTACCTTCTCACTTACAGCGTTTCACCGACAGGACCCCACATTAAGCTACACAAGCAACGTTGACACACGTCAAACACAGGAAATGAATGGAGTCGGTTTAGAGGCACAAGTCCAATTCAATACGTGGCAACAGTTTAAGCATCGAATAACGAACGCTTTTAGGGGAATTTTCGGTTTAAATAAAAGGGATGAAGAATCAGAGTCTTCTGATGACAACGACGACAATTCAGTCGACGGAAATAATGAATGATAAAAATATAAAATGAGTAAAAAAGACAGATTAAGTTCTTTAGAAAAGAGAATCATAGAAATTTTAAAATCGTATCCGGATGCTTCTATTCCAATACCATTGCTGATGGATGCACTTTCACTTCCTAAAAAAGGTGAAAAGAAAATCAAGAAAGCTGTTAACCGGCTCAAACAGCTTGACCACGTGTTTGTTACCAAAGGAAATTTAGTCCGCTTAAATGAAGCCGTGGAAGATGACGATAACGTATACACTGGAATTCTGGACGTTACCAGCCACGGAGACGGTTATGTAGTTGTTGAGGGAAGAGATCAGGATATCAAAATATCCCAACGATTTATGAGCACCGCCCTGAATGGTGATACCGTAAAGGTAAAACTGACCGGCTACCATAAAAAGAGTAACAAACCGATGGGGAAAATTGAGGACGTGGTAAAACGTGCCGATTCCCTTATGGTGGGTACACTGAAAGAAGTTGCCAAGAATACTTTTTTAATAGAAACAGATCCTCAATCTTCCAGAATTAACTTTTTTGTTGATCCTAAGGATATGAATGGTGCCAATCCGGGCGATAAAGTAACGTTCAGGCTTATTCAGTGGGAAGATGTTCGTGGTTACCCGCAAGCTAAAATTCAACAATCCTTCGGGCCCGCCGGTAGTAATGAGGCGAATGTTCTTTCCATTTTAGCAGAAAAACAATTTGAATCATCATTCCCGCCGGAAGTTGAAAAATTTGCTGAAGAGATTCCCGATCGTATTACTGAAGATGAGATCAAACGCCGAAAGGATATGCGGGATGAAGTGGTTTTAACCATCGACCCTGCCGATGCGAAGGATTTTGACGATGGGCTGAGCATTCAAATTTTGAACAACGGAAACTACTATCTGGGGGTTCATATAGCTGATGTTACTCACTACATGCCTCGCAGTACTGTATTAGACGATGAAGCAATTGAAAGGGGAACGAGTGTTTATTTGGTAGACCGTGTAATCCCTATGCTGCCTGAATATCTGAGTAACGGCGTATGCAGCCTTCGTCCCCACGAAGATAAGCTTGCATTCAGCTGCTTCATGGAGATTGCTCCAAATGGCAAACTGATTGATTACTCGATAGAAGAGACAGTAATCCATTCCAAACAACGATTTGTTTATGAGGAAGTACAGGAAATTTTAGACGGTAAAGTTGACCACCAGTTTAAAAATGAACTGAAAATTCTGGAGAAACTCGCAAAAACCCTTCTCGACAAACGATTCAAACAGGGCTCCATAAACTTTGAGACACCCGAACCAAAATTTGTTCTGGACGACCAGGGTAAACCTGTTGATGTAATTGTGAAGGAGCGGATTTTTGCTCATCGCTTAATCGAGGAATGTATGCTGATGGCTAACAAAACCGTTGCCGTACATGTCGATACACTCCGCAAAAAAGTGAGAGGAAATAAGACAGCAAAGAGCGACCATCCGTTCTTGTATCGTGTTCACGGCGAACCGGATTTAGAAAAGCTCAATAATATCAAGGAAACTGCAAAACCTCTCGGTATTCACTTTGATCTGAAAGGTGGTATTTCAGCCAAAAATATAAATGACTTGTTAAAGCAGGTTGAAGACACCTCTCTGGAAAATATAATCAACGGGTTAATGCTGCGATCGATGGCAAAGGCAGAGTATTCACCAAAAAATATTGGACATTTCGGCCTTGGGTTTAAACACTACGCACACTTTACAAGCCCGATACGTCGTTATCCCGATGTAATCGTTCATCGACTTTTGAAACGCTACAGTTCGGGTGCAAGTGAATACACTTATGACCAACTTGTGGAGTTAGGCGAACATTGCAGTGAAAAAGAACGTTACGCCGTAGAAGCTGAACGAGATTCCGTAAAACTTAAACAAGTTGAGTTTCTGTCTGACAGATTAGGCGAAAGTTTTGAAGGAACAATCAGCGGTGTTACGGAGAATGGTTTATACGTTCAAATAAATGACATATACTGTGAAGGCATGGTACGCGTTAGCGATTTAAATGATGACTATTATGTTTATCATCCCAAAATGCACTGTCTGATTGGAAGATCTAAAGGTAAAAAGTATCGCCTCGGTGATACAATAAATGTAAAAGTTACCAAAACTGATCTCGAAAAAAGACAGATCGACCTTACCCTCAGCGGTAACTAATAAAAACAACTGTTACATATGCAGCTTAGATACAAAATCCTACTGGCTTTTCTGCTCACACTTTTTGTCGGCACAACAATTACAGAACAGCTTTTTGCCCAATATTTCTTTTTTGGCAAAAATCGTGTCCAGTACGACACTTTCGACTGGAGATTCATTGAGACTGATCATTTTGATATCTATTACTACGATTCGAAAAACTACCATCTGGCACAATTCACTGCCGAAACGGTAGAATCGTCTCTGAAGCAACTGAATCAGGATTTTGACGACCAGCTGACGGATCGCATCCCGGTCATCATATACGACTCTCACAGCGACTTCTCTCAGACCAATGTTGTACGTCTTCCTGTGGATGCGCAGGGAATTGGTGGTGTTACCGACAAATTTAAAAATCGGATGACTCAGCCGTTTATGGGCGACTATGCCGATTTTAGGCGCACACTTCAGCACGAACTGCTGCACGCTTATATCAATGATGTCTACTACGGTGGAAATGTTCAATCCATTATGAGAAACAATATTCAGCTACAGTTTCCTCTTTGGTTCGAAGAAGGGCTGGCTGAGTATTTGGCGCTTGGATGGGATACACAAACGGACATGTATATCAGGGATGCAATTTTAAATAATTACCTCCCGCCTATCCAGCAACTTGGAGGATTTTTTGCGTATCGAGGTGGACAGGCTTTTTGGTACTATATTGAAGATCAGTATGGACGACCTAAAATCACAGAAATTCTTCAGCGGATTAAATCAACCCGTAATATTCGGCAGTCGCTGGTACAATCCCTGGGACTGGAAATTGACGAACTCTCTGAGAGATGGCACGAGTATTGGAGACAGCGTTATTTTCCCGAAGTGGCTGAACGTCAATCTCTGAACAGTGTCGCAACTCAAATTACTACAAGAGCTCGATCCGGTTCTTACAATACAAGTCCGGCCATTTCGCCAAGAGGTGACAAAATTGCAATGATTTCCAATCGTCGGGGAATATTCGATGTAATTGTTGTGGATGCGAACAGTGGTGAAAGAATCAAGACCATTGTAAGCGGTGCGGATAACCCAATGTTTGAAGAGTTAAACATTTTAAATCCAAACCTCAGCTGGTCTCCGGATGGTACTAAAATCACCCTTTCAAGTAAATCTCAGGGATCTTACAACCTGGCAATTGTAGACTATGAAACACTGGATAGTGAAACAATCCGATTTCCAAGCGTTGATGCAATCAATTCTGTAGCATGGTCTCCTGACGGAAATAAAATTGCATTTGACGGGAATATTGGGCCCTATCAAAATATATTCGTTTACAATCTCCAAACCGGTGATTTTCAGACAATAACCAATGATGTGTTCAGCGATGTTGAACCCGCCTGGGGTCCCGACTCAGAAACAATTTATTTTGTATCCAATCGAGGTTCTGTTTTAGAACCACAAACGGCAAAAGCCGGTTTTTCAATTATGCAGGATAATTCATTTTATGAAACTGACCTGTACAGAATACAATTGGGAAATAACCAAATAGAGCGGCTTACAAATACACCTGATTGGTCAGAAAATCAGCCTACACTTACACAAGATGGCCGAATGCTCTTTGTATCTGATCAAAACGGTATCCCGAATATTTATGATTACGACCTGGATAGCCGCACAGTCTTTCCAATAACAGACCTGCAGTCGGGTGTGATGCAGATCTCAATATCCAATGACGGTACACGGCTTGCTTTTAACTCACTGAACAGTGGTTACCCGGACATATTTATGATTCGTTCTCCATTTGATAGAAGAATGAATCGGCAACTCACACCCAATACCTGGGCACAAGAACGAGCTGCAACAACTCCGGGCGAGCGCGTACCTGCCATTTCATATGCGCAGGAGATGATTCATAATCGGCCCAACGGCAATGTGGTTACAACCAGAGTACTTCAGGATGCCCCAATTACCGGCCACGAACGTATGATCGATAGCCGAAGAGATACGACTGAACAAGATACTACCCGGCAAACAGATTCAGACCGGATCGATTTCAGAAATTATCAATTTGGTGAAGCTGTTGTCCAGGATACTACCTTAGAGCTTCGGGACGATCCCCGAAAATTTGAACCGACTGCTAATACAACTGAAGAAGGTTTGTATCAGCCAAAAGAGTACCGTTTAAGTTTTACTCCCGATTTTAGCTATGCTGCCGGACAAATCAGTACTTATTATGGTACCTCAGCTTTTGCGTTTGTAACACTTACCGACCTTTTTGGTGATCATGAACTTTCATTTGGTTCAAATCTCGTATTTGACCTCCGAAATAGTGACTATACATTTCAGTACGGTTATCTGAAAAACCGAACCAATTTCTTTACCTCCTTTTTCCATCAATCCCGAAACTTTCAAACATTCAGCGGTGAACTTCTACGCTTCAGAACTTTCGGTGCTTCTGTAGATTTCCAATATCCTCTGAATCGCTATCAAAGAGTAGATTATGGTGTTTCCGGAATTGGTCTGGCAAGGGATTTCAGTTCTGTTAGCGGAGTGGGAAATCAAAATTTGAATAACGAACGAAGTTACTTTCTTTACCCTCAGGTAACTTTTACAGGAGATTATACAATACCCGGATTTATAACTCCCCGAGGAGGTAACCGATACTCCGTAAGATTATCGGCAAGTCCTCCACTCTCTTCAGAAACCCCACAGTTTGCCACACTTCTGGGTGATTATCGTCAGTACATAGATTTGGGCTCACAGTATTCTATTTCTCTTCGTGGAGCCGGTGCTGTTTCCTATGGACGTGATTCTCAAACTTTTTTCATGGGTGGTATGCTGGGCTGGATAAATCAGCGTTGGTCTGATGCTGAAATACCATTTGAAAGATTGGCAGACACCTTTTTCACACTACCGGCCACACCACTTAGAGGACACGAATTCAACACTATTTTTGGCGATAAATTCACCTTGATTAATGCTGAATTCAGATTCCCGCTGTTCGCAGCTGTATTACCCGGTCCTGTACCCATCCTGCCTCTTTGGAATATAACGGCCGTTGCCTTTGTGGACGCGGGTGCTGCCTGGGGATTTGAAGTACCATATTCACGATTCGTAGACCAGACTGGAGAACCCATCGTCTATTTCGAAAATTCTCCCGGCTTAGATTGGAAAGTGGGTACCAAACGAAATGAATTCATCAATCCTCAAACCGGGCTTTTAAGAGAAGGAGAGCCTCAGGAGGGTGATATACCGGCGAGTTTTGTTGACGGTGATATCCTCATTGGCGCCGGATTTGGATTGCGTACGATTTTACTCGGGCTGCCTTTCAGATATGATATTGGCTGGCCATATGAGAGTTCCGGTTTTGGCAGTAAACCGATTCATTACTTCTCTATTGGAATCGATTTTTAATCAGCCAAAAAAAAAAGCCTCTTTTTGTAAAGAGGCTTTTTTAATTTATTGAGCTAAATCTAATTTACTCTGCATCTTCACCTGAAAATGCATTGTAAACCATCAGGAGGTCTTCAGCCACCTCTTCCTTTGTTCGCCCTTCAATTCTATGGCGGGGAATCATGGCTTTAATTTCTCCATCCACAAAAAAGGCAAACGCCGGTGATGATGGTGGGTACTCACTAAAGTATTCTCTCGCACGAGCTGTCGCTTCTTTATCCTGACCGGCGAAAACTGTAACCATGTGATTGGGCTTATTTTCTGCTTTCTCTAATGAGAGTCCGACGGCCGGACGTGCATTACCCGCAGCACAGCCACAAACAGAGTTAATAACCATCAGCATGGTTCCCTGGTTATACTCCTTCATAATTCTGTCAACATCTTCGGGTGTTTTTAGTTCTTCTACACCTAAATCCGTAAGTTCTTCGCGCATCCACGAAGTATCAGGACCTACTCCAAATCCAAATTGCATAGTTGATTGATTTTTAAATGCTAAATTTTATTTGACCAAATATAACGATATTTCATTACAATATTTGAAGCCGGCAAAACGATTTAACTTTACACTTTGCCGACTATAATTGATCTCTTAATTTACTGAACGACAATTTATGAGAATCCGTTTTCAAAGTTTACTTTTTCTTCCATTTCTTTTTTTAGTTATTTCTTGCGGAAGTACAAAAGAATTCAGCCCGGCTCAACTCGATTCCACACTGACCATAGATGGAAACTTGTCTGATTGGAGCACTTCACAAACTCTGTTTGATGATCGTGAACAAGCCAATTACTACTCTGCCTACGATGATGACTTTCTCTATCTGTTTGTTGATGTGAGAAGTGCTCTAAAAGACGCATCCATCAGAAGGTCAGGTTTAATCGTTTACCTTAGTGATGATGAGTCGACCCGAAAAAGCATTGGCGTCAGTTTCCCGCCCGGCACCTTCAATATGTTGAGAGAATTTCCCGGTGCATTTGATTCATTTACACGTGAAGGCGATTGGCTAAATAAGCCGGAAAATCAGGAGCTGATGGAAAATTTAAATGAGGAACTTTTTGAAAGAGTAATGATCGTTCAGAGATCTGGTGGTGAGGGAGATGCATCCTATGGTTTTGTTGATGTATCTCAGCTCGAAGTTGATGGAATGGAAATTGCAATAAATACGGATAGCCGAACCATAGGACTTGAGATGAAAATACCCAGAGACGGTTCCTCCATATATGGGTTTAGCGGAAATAGCGTTTGGCTTGGATTTGCTATTGAACCACCCGATTTCCGGATTCAAGAAGATAGTGAGTATTCAGCTGCATCATCCCAAAGAGATCGATATGGAAACCGCCAACAACCTCGCCAAAGAACACGCCCTAATATTGCAAGAAGTTTAGGGGAAATGGAAAGGTGGCACATTGTCGAGTTTGATGACTGACGTTTTTTTTAATTTGAGTACCCGATTTATTTCCGAGAATAAAATCCTGGTATTATGAAATTCATCTACATCACAATAATCTCTATACTGATATTCTCCGGTTGTTCACTTTTTGGAAATGATGATGAACCCGCTGAGATTCTGTTTACAGTACAAAACTTTTCCTCAGATGAATTATCCATTACAACAACAGGTACTAAGAACGGGCTGAACCTTTCTGAAAGTGATTTTACAGGTAACAATAGTGAAGGCTTAGGATCAACAAATAGCTTCAGTACTGATAATGATGGATTGATGACTGTGTCATTCACCTTTATAAATGAAAACAACATACTGTCTGAAGGAGAGTTTGAAATAGATCTGAGAGAAGATTGGCAGTGGAGTGTAAACTTTCAAATCGGCACTGCTGATTACAATCCACTTGATACCTGCTTTGGATGCCAATTTTACGAAAGTTTTGAATTGAATCCCGAATCACTCAACAGTTCTGAAAGTGAAGCAGATTCTCTTTATGTCATACTAGGTGGAAATTTTATCAGTGAACCTGTGGTCTATTGATCTATTCAACTTCAACTGCGGAATCACCTTGAAACAAAAAAGGCGTCTGAAAACAGACGCCTTTTTTATTGTTAAGTTTTAAGATGACTTATTTAGCATCTTGATAATTCTTCTCGACCTGATCCCAGTTAACTACATTCCAGAATGCATCCAGATAGTCAGGTCGTCGGTTTTGATAATTCAGATAGTAAGCGTGCTCCCAAACATCTACTCCCAAAATTGGAGTTAGTCCACTCATGTAAGGGCTGTCCTGGTTGGCTGTTGACTGAACAACCAGTTCGCCTGAATCATCAACACATAACCAACCCCAGCCGGATCCAAACTGAGAGGCAGCTGTAGAAGAGAATTCTTCTTTGAATTTATCAAAGCTTCCAAACTTTTTATCGATTGCTTTAGCAACATCTCCGGTTGGATTTCCACCACCGTTGGGTGACATGACCTTCCAAAAAAGATTGTGGTTGGCATATCCGCCGCCACTGTTAATTACTGCTTGTTTCTTATCTGCCGGAACTTCGTCAATTCGTCTCAGCACTTCTTCAATTTCAAGATCAGCAAAATCATGACCTTCGAGAGCAGCATTCAATTTATTTGTATACCCCTGGTGATGCTTACCATGGTGAATTTTCATTGTTTGTTCATCGATATGCGGCTCAAGCGCATCGTAATCATAGGGTAGATCGGGTAGTTCGAATGACATAAAATATCTCTGTTTAAATTAAAGTTCTTATTTTTGATAACATGCTCCATCGCATAGTGTTATCGTTCTATATGTAAGAATAAAAAATTAAAGAGGTAAAACGTTCCAACAAAATTTAAATCTTATTTGGTATTTTGTTTGATGTTGGGAGCCTTAGATAGCTAACTTCAGTCTTATTGCAGTTTTAAATAACCAAATAGTTCTTATGAGTTTTGATTACGATGTGATTATAATCGGCAGTGGTCCGGCAGGATTTTCATGTGCCATGCAAAGTACCAAGTTCGACAAAAAAGTATTAATCGTAGAGGCCGATGATAACCATCTTGGTGGCACTTGGTTGAATAAGGGAACCGTACCCAGTAAAGCACTTCGTGAAGCTGCAGACTTAATTCAGGATTTTCACACTCAGTTCGGTGATGAAAAAGGCCGTAAGCCATTTGAGCGATTCAGAATGGAAGACCTTCTCAGTTATAAAAAGAGTGCACTTGATAGTAAAAACAGAAAGGTAAAGACCGATTTAATTAAAAATGAGGTGGAAACAGCTCGTGGTTGGGGAGAAATTGTAGATGAGCACACCGTTACGGTAAAAGACAGCCTTAATAAAACAACAACGTATACAACTGAAAACATTTTAATTGCGACCGGGAGCAGACCTGAAGAGCCTAAAAACTTCAACATTGACCATAGCAGTGTTTTAGACTATAACTCTATACTGAATATTACCCACATTCCCAGACGATTGGTCATTGTTGGCAGTGGCGTCATCTCTTTTGAGTATGCTACAATTTTTGCTTCATTGGGAACTCGCATCACGATTCTTAATGACTCCGATGAATTTCTTCCATTTTTAGACCACGAAATAAGAGATGATGTGTTCAAGGTTTTAAAAAAGAAAGGCATCATTATTCACACCCTATCGAAGGTAAAAGAAGTAAAACCCAATCCACTTCGAACGTGTATGGAAGTAGTTTTCCGAAGTGAACTGGAAGACCGGCTTCAGGTTTTAGAATCTGATCATATTCTGTATGTAGGCGGTAAAATCCCAAATACAGATAATCTTTTTGATTCAACTCTGAATATCGATTTGAATGATGAAGGATATATAAACACCGACCATCACTATCGTACCGCAGTTAAAAATATCTATGCTGCCGGTGATGTTACCGGAGATCCGACTTCAGCCTCAGCATCTTTTGTTCAGGGAAGGTTAGCCGCTTGCAGTATGTTTGATATTCCATCAGAATCACCAACCGGTGATATTCCCTATGGAATTTACTCTATTCCTGAAATTTCCGGAATTGGACTTACGGAAGAGCAGGCTCATGATATGGGAATAGATGTGACTGTGGGTCGAGCTTACTACAAAAACCTGACCTATGCAGATATCAATCACAGGACAGACGGTATGCTGAAACTGGTTTTTAAAACCGACGATCTGAAATTGTTGGGTGTTCACATTTTTGGCGACCATGCCACAGACCTGATTCATTTAGGGCAAAGCATCATGGCACAGGATGGAACGATAAAATATTTTATTGAGCACGTTCTTAACTATCCAACCTACTCAGAAGCTTATCGAGTAGCGGCTTTCAATGGAGTGAACAGAGTGTATAAGGCGGGTGTGAAATACAAAAATATTTTAAACAATAAGTCTTAAGTACTTCCAAAAAACCGCTGTGGTGTTATCACAGCGGTTTTAATTTATCTACACAAAATGGATAGCTTTCTTCAATCCTTTTGAATCAACGGGAGGGTCATTGGGAATGGTTTTAATTCCCTTTTCAACAGAATGCTTGGATGCCAAAGCTAATGCCATGGAGTCTACAATATCATCCTCTTCAACCTGATTTCTTCGGTACTCCTCTTTGATATCCCGGAAAAAATCATCTGCAATTTCTTCATGATTTACGATTAGGCTCAACCGGTGTCTTAACCCTTTTTTCGTATTCTTTTTCTGATAGATCATGCCACCGTTTAGATTCATAAAAATCAGCTCAGGATGGCTTTCCAATACGCTTTCTCTCAAATCCTCGTGTTCAGATAAAATCTGATCCAGTATTCTGATTTTAGGTGTAATATTCCAGGCTTGTACCGTGAGCTTCTTTTCTGTGTAATCGTAACTCTGCATATTCGCTTCCACATAAGAAGGTGCATGCAAAGCCGGGCGAATCGGAGGACTAAATACGCTTGAAGCATATTCCGCACCCAGTTTTTCTCTCAGTTTACGGTCACATTCCCGGGTATACACTTCATCTTCAAGGCCGATCGGCATATCAATGAAAACTCGATCAAATTCAAGGAGAGCATCCTTAAAGTCATCGTTATTCTCTAAAATTCTGTACTCAGGATTCTCATCAAAAGTGATCAGGATCCACCCTGCCTTGCAACCGTCAATTCCTGCTGTTTTCAAATCAGTTTCTTTTAATTATTTGCTGTTTTTCGAAGAGAAATATGGAGTTCCTTCAACTGCTCCTCACTCACTTCACTCGGGCTGCTATCCATCGGGCTTTGAGCTTTCTGATTTTTAGGAAATGCTATTACATCCCTTAAACTTCCGGCACCGGACATTAACATAACAATCCGATCCAAGCCTAACGCAATACCACCATGTGGTGGAGCACCATATTTAAAAGCATCCAATAAGAAGCCAAACTTCTCTTCTGCTTCTTCTTCATCGATGCCTAATAACGAAAACATCTGCTGCTGTAGTTCCGGAGTATGAATTCGAATAGATCCACCTCCTATTTCGTTTCCATTTAAAACCAGATCGTAAGCTCTTGCTTTCACCGATTTCGGGTCCGATTCAAGTTTATCCAAATCCTCTTCTTTTGGTGAGGTAAATGGATGATGAAGTGCATGGTAGCGTAAATCCTCTTTCGACCACTCAACCAGAGGAAAATCCGTTACCCATAAAAACTTAGTCTGATCTCTATCGATCAGATCAAATTGATTACCGATAAT
Organism: Rhodohalobacter barkolensis; assembly: GCF_002834295.1. NCBI lineage: Bacteria > Pseudomonadati > Balneolota > Balneolia > Balneolales > Balneolaceae > Rhodohalobacter > Rhodohalobacter barkolensis. The sequence goes on from NZ_PISP01000001.1 coordinate 1,770,570, forward strand.
AAGTCGCAGGCCACCCATCTGTTTGTAGACGTCAGGTGTAGGACCGGCTAAAATCAAAACAAGGTCACCCTCTTTAGCTCCGGAAGTTTCAGCCATATTTTTCATTGTTTCATCATCCAGAAACTTTCCGACGCTACAGGTTATTTCGCCTTCATTCAGTTTCATAAAGATCATTCCGGCTGCACCCGTTTCAGAAGTCACTTTGTCGGTCAGGCGATCTAATGCTCCTCTTCCCATGCTTCCCTCTCCCGGTACCGTGATTGATAACACACGACCACCTTTATCCACTGTAGAGTTAAAAATCTTAAACCCCGATTCAGCTACATCATCAGAAATATCATGGATCTCTACATCAAAACGAAGATCAGGTTTATCTGAACCATAGGTCTTCATTGCATCATCATAAGACATTCTTGGAAATGGAGTCTTTAACTCTACTCCAAGATGATCCTTCCAGATATTGGCCATCAATGCTTCATGTTCCGTGTAAATTACCTCTTCATCAACAAAAGACATCTCGACATCCACCTGTGTGAATTCAGGCTGACGATCTGCCCTTAGGTCTTCATCGCGGAAGCACTTCACAATTTGGAAATATCGATCAAAACCGGAAACCATAAGCAACTGCTTATACGTTTGAGGGCTTTGAGGCAGAGCAAAGAATTTACCGGCATTTACCCGGCTTGGAACCAGGTAATCTCGAGCCCCTTCAGGAGTGGATTTCATTAAAACCGGAGTCTCAACTTCTGTGAATTTTCTGTCGTGATAAAAATTCCGAATCGTATGATAGACTTCAGAGCGTAGAATCAGATTTTTCTGAAGTTCTGCTCTCCTTAAGTCCAAATAACGGTACTTGAGACGAGTCTCTTCATTGGTTTTCAGATCATCCTTAATTTCAAACGGAGGAGTTTGAGCTTTTGAGTAGACTTTTAACTCACTCACTTCAACCTCTAATTCACCCGTTTTCATGTCGGGATTAACCGTCTCATCACTTCTATTAATAACTTTCCCTCTCACGCCGATGACATATTCAGACCGCAAATCTTCTGCCATAGAATGCAGTGCACTGTTCGTTTCATCAAACACGATTTGAGTAATCCCATACCGATCTCTCAGGTCGATAAAAATCAATCCTCCTAAATCCCGGCGTTTTGAAACCCATCCATTTAAAACTACTTCTTTTCCTTTATTTTCAATTGTAAGTTCACCACAGGTATGGGTTCGTAACCAACTCATAAATTTCTTTGATTTAATCTGTTTAAAATCGTTTTCTAATTAAGTCTGCTAAAATAAACAATATTGTAACCATTCGCTTATACACTGACGGAAGTTTTTTATGGCTTATATCTTAATCCTCAATCTCTTTTCCTCCTTTTTCCTGTGCGGATTAATATGGACTGTGCAGTTGGTGCATTATCCCTTGTTTAGCTTTTTAGATCCCGAACGTTTTACAGAAGCATCGGCATTTCACAGGCAAAAGATTTCATACATTGTAGTGCCGGTTATGTTGACTGAGTTATTTACCTCAATCTGGTTATCCCTTTTTTCTACGTCACACATGTTCATTCATATTTCCGGCCTTATCGCAGTATTGTTGATTTGGAGCATCACATTCTTACTGCAGGTTCCACTGCACGCCTACCTTTCAGATCACTACGATAAAAAATTGATTCAAAGGCTGGTTCGCTCCAATTGGTGGAGGACCCTTCTTTGGTCTGTAAAATCTGGATTGGGTATTTGGTTATTAAGCCAATATCTAATTTAATTAACAGTTATCACTATAAAAGAGTAATTAGTTAGAAACCAATAATTTTCTATTTAATATTCTTTACTTTTTCAAATAAAAAAGTATATTCATAGTCCTTCACAACGAAAGTTGGATATGGTACATGAATAAAATCAAGGTTTTAATTACTGAAAATTTTGATATCTACAGACGAGGTTTACAGACCATACTTTCTGAAACTTCAACCGTTGCAGATGTAAAAGCTGTAAAGACTGCCAAGGAACTGTTCCAAGAGTTTAAAAAATCTCCAGAAGCAATCTGTGTTGTCTCCTCAAATATCGAAGGATCAAATATTCATGATTTGATGCAGCGCCTTCAAAAGATTCAACCCGCCCCAAAAGTAATTGTCCTCACCTACTCAACAGATATTAACCACCTCAATCAATCCCTGAAGGCGGGAGTAAATGGATATTTGATGAAGAGCTGCACTGCAAAAGAATTGGAATCAGCAATTATTGATGTAAATAACGGCACGAAGGCATTTAGCAAATCCGTATCACAAATCATGGCTGATAAATATGCCGATCAAGCCAAAAAACCATCGGCCGGTAATAAGTTAACCAAACGCGAGACTGAGGTTTTAAAACTTATTGTAGAAGGCTACACCAGTCCGGAAATTGCCAAGATGCTTTATATCAGTCCAAGAACGGTAGAGACTCATCGTGCAAATCTCATGAATAAATTGAAAATCAAAAACACTGCAGCCCTTGTTCGGTATGCGCTTGAAAGAACTGAGATTGGCTGACTTTTACCGATCTACGTATTTTCACGTAGATAAAATTACCCGCTTCTACTTATTGCACGGTCGGCTTGATAAAAGTAATTTACTATTGCAAATGGGGTAATAGCCGTCTGTAGATGATATTTAGCAGCTCTCTTTGATCGGAGGGCTGCTAATTTTTTATCTGGATACTTCTCACCGTTTACAAACAGGCATAATTCAAAATCAGAAATCATATGCCCATCTCCCGTCAGCAAGAGGTCAAAGTTCAAAACTGGCTGCGCAATCACGCTCCAATCAATTCATGCACCTTTTGCGGGATCAACAACTGGGTGGTAGGTGACATCATTGCTCCAACGGTTACCTTTCAGGGTGAAAATCTCGATATCAGTGGTGACAGCCGGCCCATGGTGCAGATCATTTGCGGGAACTGTGCAAAAATTGAACTGTTTGATGCGAGTATGATTGGCTTGATTTGATCAATTCTTTAAAATCAGCTCTCACGTAAATTTCAAAAGAGAAAAATTCCTTCAGCAGCCAATGCTCAATTAATCAGTCATCGTCCCGTTGCGATTCCCAAAAAACCTTGGAGTTAGAAAAAAGGCTCTCCCTCCATTAAATATAAAAACCCAAACTCATCGGATGAATTTGGGTTTTTCTTTTGTATCGTGGGGCGGATTTACGCCACATTCTTACACTTACCTAAAAAGTGTGCTATTATCACATTTAAATGTACTTTTTAAATATTTTTGTGAAATTTTCTTCTCGGAAAAGTGAGTAAATACAAAAAATGTTGTACCATTGTTGTACCTATTTCACAGTATCGAAAACACGATACATAAATTCTAGACAGGTACAACATGGGTACAACATATCATTTTTACCTCCGCAAGGATAAAGAAAGAGCCAATGGTGAATGTCCGATTTATCTAAGAATAACAAAGAACCGAAAATCCAGATATAACAGTACTGGCATTTACGTTTTACCTAAGCATTGGAATGATGAAAAAGAAGTCATCAGAAAAACACATCGTAATGCAAAAAGTCTCAACAGTATATTAGAACGGGAGCAAAATAAAGCCGAAACAATTCAAGACGAATTAGGGGTATTTGGTAAAGACTCTGCAAAGACTATTCAGGAAAGACTTAAGCAACAGGAAAGCGGAGACTTCTTTGAACTGGCAAGTACTTACGAAAAAGAATTACAGGAGCGTAAAAAACTATCAACTGTCAAAACGTTAGGTGTAGTATTAAACAAACTGGAAGCCTTTGAAGGTGACAGGGCGCTTCCACTCAAACATATCGATGCAGAATACTTAGAAAGGTTTGAGGGCTTCTTAAAACGCAAATACAAAAACCGTTCTACAACTATCAATAAAAACTTTGAGCCTATTCGGGCGATTATAAGAAAAGCCTTACAAAAACATTTAATATCGATAGACCCATTCATCAATTTTAAAGGAGCAAAAAGAGGAAAACCAAAGCCTAAGACAAAACTTACTATCGAACAAATTAGAGCTATTGAGCAAACAACTCTAAATACAAACTCTAACCTCTGGAATACCAGAAACTATTTTATGTTTTCCTTTTATAGTGCCGGTATTCGATTTGGTGATCTTTGTTGTTTGAAATGGAAAGACGTAAAAGGCGATCAGCTTTCCTACCAGATGAATAAGAATGATAAAGTCTTCACAATTGATATGAATAAATACCAAAAAAATATTCTGGAGCATTATTCTGAGGATAAAAAGAAAGATCAATTCATTTTTCCAATTCTAAATAATCACAAAGACTATTCAGACCCAATTTTTTTAAGAGAACAAATCGGCAACAAAAATGTACTCATCAATAAATGGCTTAGAAAAATTGCGGAAAAAGTGAATGAAAGACTGGAAAAAGAAGAATCAAAAGTACCATCTATCGATGGAATTTCTTTTCATGTTGCCAGACATAGCTTTGCTCAATACGCAGTCGAAAAAGGCTTAAGTATTTATGAAGTGATGCAAACATTAAGACATTCACAGATCAAGACTACTCAAAGATACTTGAAAGGGTTGGATGAACAGCTGGCAGATAAAGCAATGAAGAAGGTATTTTAAATGGCGGAAGCAATTTACACTGTTGATGATTGGAAAAGTGGTTTGATTCACGAGCATTTAAAGAAGAGGGAATTGCCTCAAGTTATACTGGATGAAGTTAAAAATGTTGGGTTTCTGAATGAATTGCTTTACAGAAAAAAATTCATACTCGAAAAAGACTATGATGAGATTAAAAGCATTATGAAAGATGTCTTTTTCCGTGTACTAGATCACAACGTTCAACAAAGACTTGATTTTTTTAAACCAAAATTGAAAGAAGCCTATCGCCCCAAACAGCTTTTAGATGAACGTATAAAAGAATTACAGAATACGTTTGACAAAGCAGACTCTCATTACCGAGAAGAAGCTTTAAAAGGTGGGTGGAGTGAAATTGGCATTGATAGCGAAACTTACAAAAAGATCAATGATGAAAAATATAAAAGCATACCGGTTTCATTAATCCAGTTCACTCCTAAAAGACAATTTGAAAGGCTCGGTGGTTTTCACCCTCATTTCACAGATAAATACTACCAAATGCAAAATATCACATTCGATGTTTCTGAGGTATTTAGGTTTAGAGAAAGACTCATTGAATTCAGGAGTGGAAAAGATATTTCTCAAATCAACAAATACCCTGCCCCTTTTGAGATAGCCAAGCTTTTTAAAGACCAATCAAAAGTAAAGAGATCAGATTATTCTACTGAAGATTATACCTTCGTTATGAAATATGCGATGGAAAATGATACTCAAGGAAATGTATCTAAATTAATAAGGCAAATAACTGAAGCTAAGAATTGTCCAAAAGTTATCTCAAAGAATAAAGAAACCAACTCTAATACACTTCGTCGATGGATTGAGTTTTATGATACCAAAGCGGGTATCAAACGCTAGTGAAGCTCTGATAAAAGCAGTTTTTTAATTTTCCTGCTTTCTTCCTGCTATTCCTTCTATTGTCTCCTGCTATGTTTCCTTTCTATCGTGTAGGTAAATGAAATAGGAAAAAGCCCTACACATTATGCAAGCTTACATTCCAGATGAAGCAACATTGGAAAAGGTCATAGCCAAAGTTACTAGAAGAGTAGTCATAGAAATTCTTCCTGATGTTATCAGAAAGGCAACCCGAAAAGAGTGGTTGACTACTGATGATGTAATGGAAATTCTGGATTGCTCAAGAAGACATGTTCAATATCTGAGAGACAGTAAGCAACTCACCTTTTCTCAAAATGGGAGGACGATCAGATATCATTTCGATGATCTGGAATCATTCATGAATTCCCATAAAGTAGAATCCGAGAGAGCATAAGATAGGATTACTTCTCAATTCATTTTCGGGCACTGCTGGAGAGCAACCCGACCACACGGAGAAAGCCAAGAGGTTAAATATGCCTCTTGGCACTCTTTAAACACCTTTCTCTGTGTGGAAAAACTCATTCAAATGTCTTTTAAGAATCCATATGTGGATTAAGACTAAGGCGTACCGCGGGGTACTATCCTTGTCCCCGCGGTACGCGGATCTCTGATAGGACTCTGAGCTAAATAAATAGGCGGACAAGCAACTCGATGTTGCTTGTGCGACTTCCCGCCGAATCTCAAAAAATGACAATCAAATGAATTATGAAAGGAACTACAAACTACAAAGGGAATACACGGAATGGCTTTCCAAAGAACGTTGGGACTATTTCTTCACTGGAACATTCAAATTTGAAGGTATCACTCCTAACGGCGCACGTAGGGCAGCTGAACGATTTTTTCGAGGATTCCCTACCAAGGAACTTGTGGTTCTTTTCATCGAATCGGGAAGTTTATATGGAAAGGTTCATCTGCACGGTCTGTTACGTTTCCGTATCGATAGAAAACCTTCAGCTGAAACTATTTGGAGAGGATGGTTCGACAAATATGGACGTGCCAAAGTGGAAGTTCCTAAATCCTCAGAAGACGTTTCAAGCTACTGTTGTAAGTATGTCACGAAAGAAATGAAAGATGAAACCTTTATAGTCTTATGAAAGCAGAAAACGAACAACTTGCAAAACTATACAGACAAACAGGAAGGTGGGTAAATGATACTCCTGTGAATGAAGAAAACCATTGGTGTTCACGTTGTAAAAACCGATTGGGAAAGACAGAAAAGATTTCTTTTACAGTTTATGGTTTACTTTGGAAGCCGTTTAGATTTGAGTATCACCCAGTATGCTTAATTAAGGCTCTTAATGAATGGGAAAATAATCTAAAAGAAAAGAAACATCTTTCTGATGCTGAATAAATCATTTAATGCCCATTTCTAACCTTTTATTCATTGATTTTAGCCATTCAAATTTGACATCAAAAAGGCTAAAAGTGCCTTTTAAATGACATTTAACCGTTAACATTAACAATAGTAAGTAAAATGGAACAAGTAGAAGAAATCAAATGCCCATTATGTGATGAGTCCTTTCGAGATAAAAGGGGATTAACCTCTCATGCAAGAAATAAGCATGACTTGGAAAAGGATGAAGTCTTTGAAAAAATGACCCAGAAAGAGCAGGAAAAGAAAGAATGGAAAATACTTGGAGGAATTGGGACAATTTTTCTAGCTCTAATTACACTGGGGAAATTCTCAAAATAACCTGGTACTAAATTAGTAGATTGCAAAATCTGCTATAAAATACATTCTTCGATAAAAATAACCTTCTGTTTCCCCAAAAGATTTTTAAAAAGATCCATCGTATCTATCCTGTAAATAAGCTACAGTCTATTCGGGAAACATCCTTTTAATTTTAGTTAGCTATTTTCTAAGTATTTAGGTTATTTTGGCATAATTACTTACAAAATGTGTTTTTACTAACAATTTTGCAGCTTAAAAGACCTATTTACGGTCTAAGCCATATCAGAGTAAGAATCTTAAAAGAAAAGGATTAAGACATAGATGAAACTTTACGAGACACTAGAGAAACAGCTCAAAAACGAACCTAATTTTGTAAGTGATAATGGGATTTTGAAAAAGTGGGTGATCTTAAACAAAGCACAAAACTTTGACCAAGACTTGATAGCTATGTTATTGGAGAACCAAGAGTTGAAACAGAAATTTTTCATGGATATAGAAGGGACATTGGTCTTCAACCAGAACCTTTTTATGGATTTTCTCGAACAGAAAAACTATTTGAACGATAGCTACACCCAGTATAGAAATAAAGTTGGATTCGCCATTGGTGATAAACATCTGAAGCAACGAAATGAAATTTCATTAGTATGGCCTTTTAAAGACTGTGTACTAGAGGGTGGGCAAAGCCGTGAAGAACAAGAACGAGAGGAAATTTTTTTTAACGAAATACTAGCCCAAGATGAGATAACTCAGTTGTTAGAGCCTAAAGTACTGTCTAAAGCCAAAGTCTTTTTTGAAGGAGGTGAAAAACCATTCAGTAGTTTTAAACGTGATGCCGAATATAATAAGAAAAGAGGGTTGCCAGAAAACACAATTACTGACAATCTACTTATTAAAGGAAATAACCTAATGGCATTACACTCACTAAAAAGAGAGTTTTTCGGAAAGGTAAAGTTGATTTACATAGACCCTCCATTTAACACAGGAAAGGATGAATTTAATTATAACGACAGATTCAATCATTCAACTTGGCTTACATTCATGAAAAATAGGTTGCAGGCCGCTAAAGAATTGCTTAAAGAAGATGGAATAATGGTTGTCCATGTTGGTAATGAAGAAGCAGCTTACATTCAGGTTCTTTTAGATGAAGTTTTTAATAGAGAGAACTACCTGAATCATATAACTATGAGTACGAATCCGCCCTCTGGTTTCAAAGCCACAAGTTCGAAAATATTCTCGACTGCAAATCACATATTCTTTTACGGCAAAAATTTAGAGCATTCAGAATTAAATAAACTTCATGTTCCTAAAGGATATGATACTGCATACAAATACTATTTGATCAATCCTGAAGATGACTTTTCAAAATGGAAATACTGTAACATTATTGATGAAATTGCCAGAAGACTAGGATATGAAGACACAAAAACTCTTAAAAAATCTGTAAGCAAATCTGAGTTATTAAAAAAGACTGCTAATTTTGCTCATAAGAATAATAATAGAGTATTTCGTACTGCTGCAGTTGGTGGTGGAGCTAGGAAAAAAAGAAAGAAAACAATTGAAAAATCGAAAGAGAATAGAGGTGTTGTTATGCAACATCCCGGGGAAGATGTCGAGGGGTTTTATATATTAAATGGAGAAATGATCATTTTTTGGTCTAATACATATAAGGAGATAGATGGCGAATTATTGCCAGGGCAATCATTAACTGATGTATGGACTGATATTGGATTTACTGGAATTTCAAGTGAAGGAGGAGTAACTCTAAAAAATGGTAAAAAACCTGAGTTACTTCTTAAAAGAATTTTAGACTTGGCTTCTGAGCCTGGTGATATCGTTCTAGACTATCATTTAGGTAGTGGTACAACTGCTGGAGTTGCAATGAAAATGCAGAGACAATTTATTGGAATTGAGCAATTACACTATGGTAAAAATGACAGTTTAATACGCTTAAAAAACGTAATTAATGGTGATAAATCAGGAGTATCAAAATACAAAGATGTTAATTGGAAAGGCGGGGGCTCTTTCACATATTTTCAACTCAAAAAATATAATCAACATTTTATTGAAGAGATTGAAGAAGCAAAAGACACCAAGGAATTATTGAAAATTTGGGAGGATATGAAAGCTAAAAGTTTTATGAAATATAATGTGGATATTAAAAAGCAGGAACAGCATATAGAAGACTTTAAAGCACTCAGTCTTGATGATCAGAAGAAACACCTTTGTGAACTGCTCGATAAAAACCAACTGTATGTCAATCTTTCATCTCTTTACGATAAAGACTTTTTATCCTCAGATACAGAAAAGTTAGTTACACAAGACTTTTACCAACTTAAAACTAAGTAACCTTATGCCTTTTTTGTACGATACCATTATAAGGGAATTTGGTAAACGAGAGATTGAACGAACTGAAGTGCCAAAGATTATTTTAGACAATCTTCGCCCAAAATTCAGTCCAAGGCCATATCAAGTTGAAGCCTTTCGACGCTTTGTTCTTTGCTACAATGAAGATTTTAAAGGCAAACCTTACAAACCATTACACTTGTTGTATAATATGGCAACTGGGAGTGGTAAGACACTGATAATGGCGGGTCTAATTTTATACTTGTACGAAAAAGGACATCGAAATTTTTTGTTCTTTGTAAACAGCAGTAACATTATTAAAAAAACTAAAGACAATTTTCTAAATCCACAATCCAGTAAATACCTCTTTAGTAGAAAAGTTGTACACGATAGTAGAGAGATACTTATCAAGGAAGTAAAGAATTTTGAAGAGGCCGACTCAGAGAACATTAATATCAAGTTCACAACAATTCAACAATTACATATTGACCTTGATAATACTAAAGAGAACAGTATCACCATTGAAGATTTTAAAAATAAAAAAGTGGCTCTCATTGCAGATGAAGCTCATCATTTGAATTCAGCTACTCGAAACAATGGTAATATGTTTGATAGTTGGGAGGGTACGGTAATGAATATATTAAAAGCTAATTTTGACAATATCCTACTAGAGTTTACCGCAACGCTTGATTATGAAAATCGTGAGATAGCTGATAAATACAAAGATAAAGTTATTTACAAATACGATTTAGCTCAGTTCAGATTGGATAAATATTCCAAAGAAATAAATCTAGTCCGGTCACTATATGACGAGAAAGAACGGATGATTCAGGCATTAGTATTAAACCTATATCGTCAGGAATTAGCAACATCATGCAACATCAACCTCAAACCTGTAATTCTTTTTAAAGCGAAAAGAACAATAGCAGAGTCAGAGCAGAACAAAATTAATTTTCACCGGTTGATTGATGAATTTTCTCAAGATATGGTGGAGAATATTCAACAAACATCTACTGTGCCAATTGTTCAAAAAGCTTTTCAATTTTTCCAAAGGAATGGGCTATCAAACAACAAAATAGCAAAAAGAATTAAAGCTAACTTTAAAGAGGAAAATTGCATTAGCGCCAATAATGATGCTGAAACTGAAAAAAATCAGATTTTACTAAATACTTTAGAGGATGAAAATAACCCTATTCGTGCTGTCTTTGCTGTTAAGAAATTAAACGAAGGTTGGGACGTATTGAATTTGTTTGATATTGTAAGACTTTATGAAGGACGAGACGGACGGGCAGGTAATCCGGGCAATACTACCATTTCTGAAGCTCAACTTATAGGTAGAGGGGCAAGATATTTTCCTTTTACTTTAGAAGAAGGACAGAACCCATATAAAAGAAAATTCGATAATGATGTTTCTAACGACTTAAAAATACTTGAAGAGCTCTATTATCACACCAAGGAGGATAGTAGATACATCTCTGAGCTAAAGCAAGCACTCGTTTACACTGGAATCTATGAAGACGAAAGTAATTTGGAAACCAAGCAGTTGACACTGAAAGATGAGTTCAAGCAAACTAATTTCTACAAAACTGGCAAAGTTTTTTACAACAGAAAAATTGAAAAAAGCTATGACAATGTTAAATCATTTAACGATTTAGGTGTAAAGAAAAAGAATCACAAACATACACTTTCATCAGGCTTTGGTAAAATGACAGCTCTTTTCATCAAAGATGATAATGACATTGACTCAGATGAATTTGAATCGAAAGATATATTGGTTAATGATATTCCAAAACATATTGTCCGTTTTGCATTATCACAAAATCCTTTTTTCTATTTTGATAATCTTGTTAAATATTTTCCAAATCTCGGATCCTTATCCAATCTCATAGCGAATGAAAATTATCTTTCCGACTTGGAAATAACATTTAACGGTACAAAAAACCGGTTGGCAAATATTGATAATGAGGATTATTTATCTGCCATAAACGGATTATTAGAGTCAATAGAGTTAGATATTAAATCTAATCTTAATGAATATGAGGGTTCAGATTACATAGAGGATTACCTACATAAAGTTTTTAAAAACAAGGAAATTAACGTGAGTAAAAATTCTGAACGATCCTATGGACAAGAAGACTTTGTTTCTGATAAACCCTGGTATGTGTTTAATGCAAATTATGGTACTAGTGAGGAAAAAGAATTCGTAAAAATGTTCGCCAGGCGCTTTAAATATTTAGAAAACAAATATCATAATATCTACCTAATACGAAATGAACGTCAATTGAAAATATTTGATGATTCAGGGCAAAGATTTGAGCCGGACTTCATTTTATTCTGCAAACAAAAAAATGGAGAAGAACTAACTTATCAAGTATTTATAGAACCTAAAGGAGCGCATCTTATTGCTAATGACAAGTGGAAAGAAAGTTTCTTAAAGAAAATTCGTCAAGAAAAGAAAACTATAAAAATCGACACTGATAAATACTTAATAACTGGTGTTCCGTTTTATAATAATGCCAATGAAAACGAATTTATTGACAGTCTAAATTCAGTAATAGATTTATGACACTTAATTCAAGAAAAGATTATATAGACAGTGAAGCTTCTCAAGGTTCAAAAAGTAACTCTTTAGAGCTTGCTCATCAATTTGTAAAAGAGATTCATTCAGATATTGCTCCACTACTTCAAGAATGTATTATCTTTGATTCAGAAAAAACTTTAGGAAATGCGCCTGCTGTTGAAATTCCAAATGACAAACTAGCAATCGCACCTGATATCAGATGTACAACTCATGAAGGGAATGTATTTTGGTTTGAAGTCAAAGATAAGTCTCAAAGATTCTATTACCCAGATACTGGTGCAGATTTATTTCAAGTATATGGTTGGTATAATATAAATAAACACTATAGCGAGCCGGTTTTTGTACTTTTCAAAGACCCGCCATTTGATAGCTGCATTCCAAAAACCCCTAGTGAAAAAAACTTAGAAAAATTTAAACCCCGTTGGTCAAAATTCAACGGCAAACCTTATGGAGCATGGTTAAGCCAGTTACTTGAATTAAATAATAATTATCCAAGAATATTTAATGAGAGATCTCGCAATCAACAAATGCCTATTCTGTACTTTTTAATTAGTCAAATGCAACCAGTAACAAGTTGGCAAGCATTGATTGATGAAGTAGATGGAAAAAATATTCCAGATGTTAAGGAAACTTTTGAAGCTTACCACAATCGAACGAACAAGTTATTGGATGAGGATAAGGTCAGAGGCATAATAGCCGCACTATTTAGTAAATAATGGCCACTGCAGCTATTGTAAACACTTATTCCTAGATTACAACTCATAGAGAGAGAAAGAATAGTCGATATTTTGTTTTACCATTGTTGTACCTATCCTGAATAAAAAAGCCTTAAACAGCTATTATTTAGCTACTTAAGGCTTTAATTATGTATCGTGGGGCGGACTTGAACCGCCGACCTCCGGGTTATGAATCCGACGCTCTAACCAGCTGAGCTACCACGACATAACATCAACAATTTCAAACTACATCATAAATAATCTATCGTGGGACGGACTTGAACCGACGTCCCGAATGCTTTCGGGATATGAATCCGACGCTCTAACCAGCTGAGCTACCACGACATAAATGTGTAAAATCAATAAAATGACATTCACACTTCGTTTTCAAGAGAGCATCAAATATATCACTTTTTTTACATAAAGTTGAAACCGAAAACCCCACTTTTTTTGATTTTTCCAATCCGAGTAAATCAAACTGTAAGGGAAGTGAAAAAACTTACTTTATCTTGACTGCATATCGAGGTATTTTAGCAAGTCATAAATAAATACGAAACACGCACTGCAACTCTACTTGCAGAGCAAAAAAATATGCAAATCACTCTTTACTGATGGCTAAAAATATTACAGACAGAAAGGACGACTACTCACAATGGTATTTGGATGTGGTAAGAGAAGCCAAGCTGGCTGACCATTCACCTGTTCGAGGCTCAATGATTATTCGTCCCAACGGATTTGCTTTGTGGGAAAATATGAAAAAGGCATTGGATCAGATGTTTAAGGATACCGGACATGAAAATGCCTACTTTCCGCTGTTTATACCTAAATCTTTTCTTTCAAAAGAAGCCCAGCATGTTGAAGGTTTTGCAAAAGAGTGTGCCGTAGTTACTCATAGCCGGCTTAAGAGTGTAGATGGTGGCGTGGAAGTTGATCCCGATTCACGCCTGGAAGAAGAACTCATTGTTCGCCCTACATCAGAAACGATTATCTGGGATGCATATGGCAAATGGATTCAATCCTACCGCGATCTTCCGATACTAATCAATCAATGGGCAAATGTGGTTCGCTGGGAGATGAGAACCCGACTATTTCTCCGAACGATGGAATTTCTGTGGCAGGAAGGACATACGGCTCATGCAACCGAAGAAGAAGCCGTTGAAGAGACTACCAGAATGCTGGGTGTATACAAAACTTTTGCTGAAGAGTTTATGGCAATGCCGGTCAAAACAGGGGTGAAAACAGCCAATGAACGTTTTGCAGGCGCTGTTGACACGTATTGTATTGAAGCACTTATGCAAGATGGAAAAGCACTTCAAGCTGGTACTTCACATTTTCTCGGGCAGAATTTCGCAAAGGCATTTGATGTGAAATTTCAGGATCAGGATGGAGAACACAAATATGTCTGGGCTACAAGCTGGGGGGTCTCCACGCGTTTGATCGGTGGCTTGATTATGACCCACTCTGATGACAATGGACTGGTTCTTCCTCCAAAGCTTGCTCCTCATCAAGTTGTGGTTGTACCCATCTACCGAGATAATGAACAAAGAGAAAATGTGTTAAATTATGCGGAACCAATTATCCAGGAGTTAAAGGCAAAAGGAATCTCCGTAAAACTTGACAATCGAGACAACTTTAAACCGGGCTGGAAATTTGCACAGCATGAAGCCGAGGGTACTCCGCTCCGAATAGCCATTGGACCACGTGATGTTGAAAATCAAAATCTTGAGCTGGCTCGACGAGATACCTTGGAAAAAAGCATCGTCCCTCTGGCAGGTATAACTGATTATATTGAGGAACTTCTCGAAACTATTCAGAACGACTTGTTCAATACAGCTAAAAAACGAATGGACGAATCAACCCGCAATGTTGATACGTACGAAGATTTCAAAAATGAGATTGAAAAAGGTGGATTTATTTACGCACATTGGGATGGAACCGCTGAAACAGAAGAGAAGATCAAAGAAGAAACAAAAGCTACAATTCGTTTGATTCCGATCGATGAAGATCCGGTTCCCGGAGAATGCATGGTTACCGGAAAACCTTCTGAAAGACGGGTACTCTTTGCCAGATCTTATTAATCAAGTATGAGTATAGATCCTGAAATACCGAAACAACTCCAACTCTATAGTGCAGAACAGTCTCGAAATATAGACCGGGAAACCATAGAGCATTTTGGTATTGATGGTTTTACACTGATGGAGATTGCAGCCAAAGGGGCAGCGGATCACATTCAAAAAGAGTTCGGCTTAAATAAAACCGGACTCTTTGTTTGTGGAAAAGGAAATAATGCCGGAGATGCATTAGCTGCCGCTCGATATCTCACTGAAAATGCAGATCATAAAGTTATTCTGTTTTTCGTATTTGGAATGGAAGATTTAAGTCCAAACACTCAACGTAATTTCGCGCTGCTTCAAAAGCTGGCAGAAAAGGGTTCTGATATTGAATTTATCTCGGATCTCGATGAATCTCTGGTGAACAGCACTGACTACATCATTGATGGAATATTTGGTACCGGCCTTTCAAGTGAGATTCGCGAGCCTGTGGCATCCTACATCAAGATCATCAATGATTCAGAAAAACCTGTCATATCTATGGATGTCCCGTCAGGATTGCATCCAGACAGCGGAGTGCCGCTCGGGACTTCCATTCAGGCAGATATTACCTGCTCTTTTGGGACTCAAAAAATGGGTCACTTCTTCAACCCGGGGAAAGAGTTTGCAGGAAGAGTAGTCTATGTGGATCTTCCTTTCCCAAGACATCTTCGGAAAAGCACCATCACCGTTATTAACAACGAACTGTCTGAGGCCCTGCCAAGTAACGAAAGGAAAGCAGATCATAAATATCAATCCGGTGTAGTGCACTTGATTGCAGGATCGAAAGGGCTGGTCGGTGCGGCTATAATGGCTGCCAAAAGCGCCTGGAAGAGCGGTGCCGGTTCAGTGATTTTATATGCTCCGGAAAATTTAATCCCCATCTACGAATCTGTACTACCCCACATTATTAAAGTGCCTTTACCGGGCAATGATCATTTTATCCCTGATCACATCGACACTATTTTAGAAAAAATATCCAATAAACCGGGAATTTTGCTGATAGGTCCCGGAATCGGTTTATCTGTTGAAACAAAACGATTTGTTTCCAACCTTTTATTAAGGTATCAAGGCCCTGCTGTTATTGATGCAGATGCACTTTCCGAATGGGAAAACCTAAAAAGTCAGCCGGACAATAAAAAGAGAAACTGGATCTTGACACCTCACGCAGGGGAAGCAAGTAAATTCTTGGGTTTAAAATTTAAAAATGACTCTGAACGTTTCAATACCTCTAAAGAGTTTTCAGATGAAAATAGTGTCTCACTTTTAATGAAAGGAAACCCCACATTTTATCACTCGGTTGGAAAATCATTTGTAACCGGATACGATACAACACCTTTTACTCGTGCAGGTTTTGGTGATGTCCTTGCCGGAACAATTGCAACAAAATGGGGAATAACTGACAACATCTACTTATCCCCAGTGATGGCATTATTGGAAGGATATGATACCTATTCAAAAAAAGAGTATACACCGCCTTTTGGCCCTGAACACCTGCTATGATCAAAAAAATCCTGACGTTTCTATTTCAGAACAGACGACTTATCTATGGACTGTTTTTTCTGATAACCATCTCAATTCTGGCTTTAACCCTACTCCCCCCCGAGAATTTAGGCAGTAACCGGCTATTTCAGTATGATAAGGTTGGACACTTTATGATGTTTTTTTCCTGGACTCTGGTTTTCGGTCTGCTTTACATTTCCATTAAAAAAGAGAAAAGCAACCTAATCATTGTTTTCTTTGCAGGTGCTTTCTTCGGTATAATAGTCGAAATTTTACAGGTAGTATTGCCTTTTGGGCGATCTTTAGAATTCTATGATGCCATTGCCGATATATTGGGTACATTTTCGGCAACATTTATGTTAATGTTGATTAAACGTAACTATCTGCTTAAAAAATGATTGTAATTTAAAACGAACTCCATTATAATATCACACCGTGATTCTACGTTGGATAATTAGCCGTAAATCGTTTATACTTGACATAAGCGTTTGTAATCTCAAAAACCCCTTAGAACGATGACTGAAAGAAAAAAACCGGATGCTGACTTACGAAATTACTACACAGTATTTTGGGAGTTAGGTCTGCTTGCTGCATTGGTTATTTTCATTATTGCTGTAAGAATGGATTTGACAAGTGAAAATCCAGAAGAGTATACAATGGATGAACAGGAAGTTGTGGAAATGGAAGAAATTATCCAGACCCGCCAAATTGAAACACCTCCACCACCACCGAGACCACCGGTCCCTGTTGAGGTTCCAAATGATGAAATTATTGAAGATGTAGACATTGATATTTCTGCCGACCTTGACCTTGGAGGTCAATTGGATCAACCGCCACCGCCACCACCTGAAGAAGAAGAGGAAGAAGAAGATTTCTTTGTAGTTGTAGAGGAAATGCCAGAACTGATTGGCGGACTTGCCGAACTTCAAAGCAAAATTAATTATCCGGAAATGGCTCGACGTGCCGGAATTGAAGGACGTGTTTACATTCAGTTTATTGTAAACGAGGAAGGAGAGGTTGAAAATCCACAGGTCATTCGCGGTATTGGCGGTGGTGCTGATGAAGAAGCACTCCGTGTAGTAAGTGAAGCTAAATTTAAGCCGGGTATGCAGCGAGGACGTCCGGTTCGAGTTCAGTACAGTTTACCGATCTTCTTTAGATTGCAGAATTAATCTTAAGTCAGAACAATATTTAAAGGCGTTTCAGTAGTACTGAAACGCCTTTTTTTATTTCTAGTCGCTTTTTTTCAGGTATTCCTGAATGACTTTCACCAAATTTTGGTACCCTACCCTGTCTAAGGCTTCAGTTCCCTCAACCCACTTCAGTTCTGTAATACCCTCTTCTTTTTGGGGTGTTAAGCTATCAGTTTGTGTTGACTGCATTGAGAACCAATAGGTTTTCTTACCAATCTTTTCTCCGTTCACTTCATACTCGTGATAAGTTTCACAAAGAAACTCTCTGATCCTTGGCAATGGAACACCCACCTCCTCAGCCACCTCTCTTACTGCACACTCCTCAATAGACTCCCCCTCTTCCAACTTTCCCTTTGGAAGATCCCAGATCCCGTTTCTTTTTATCAATAAAATAGTTGGGGGCGACTTCTCATCATTGAAAAGTACACCCCCTGCCGCTTCGATTATCTCCAAAATTCTAATCCTTCGATTCCTTTTCTTCTCCGTCTCCTTTTTTCTTTTCGTCAGCATAATTTAACCGGAGATTTGTGAGGGTTTGCTCTAAATATTCACTCACCTCTTTGGGGAGATTGCCTTTGGTAAATTGCTGAAGCATATTCAGTGTATCAATCGCGAACTTAGCTGAGCTCATATCCCGCTCTGTTTTTTCAGTTTGGGGATTCTGAATCTTACCCATTCCCATCATAGCAATCTGCTGATGTTGCTGGATAAGCATTACAAATAATAGCTGTTGTTGCTGCTCCGGGCTTAGATTATCCGGTGTTTTTTGATTTTCTTTACTCATGACTACTGTTTAATTCTAGATTACAATTCAATGCGATCAAATCAATAAGAGTTTGTATACTTATATGAACCTGAAAATACAAAATTCAACAGACTAAATGGCTACCATTCAACCATTCAAGGGATGGCTTCCAGAGCCTAAACATGCCGATGAGATCGCATGTGTCCCTTACGACGTAATTAATACTGAAGAAGCAAAGGAACTTGCTCAAAGAAAACCAAATAGTTATCTGCACGTAATTCGACCGGAAATTGACCTTCCCGAAGGAACAGCTTTTAATGACGACCGGGTTTACGAAAAAGGAGCTGAAAATTTAAAGTCACTGCTAAAGTCTGACTTGTTCGAACAGGATGAAAAACCTGCAATCTATATCTATCAGATGGAGACCGATAATCACACTCAAACCGGTGTGTTTACTTGTGCCTCGGTTCAGGACTATGACGATGATACGATACTAAAACATGAGCTGACCCGTCCTGACAAGGAGGATGATCGAACCAAACACATTCTCACACAGGAAGCACACGCAGAACCGGTTATGCTTACCTTTCGTGACTCTGAGGACATCTCGTTTCAAATTGAAAAAGTAACATTGACTAACCCTCCGCATATTGAACATGAAGGTGAAGGCGGTGTTACTCACAGAATCTGGAAAACTTACACTACCGCCGATTTTGTAAAAGGGTTTGCCGAAATTGAAAACTTGTATATTGCTGACGGTCACCACCGATGTAAAAGTGCATCAAGGGTAGCGGAACAGCTCAGAAAAGAGCGCAATGTATTTCTGGGTGAAGCGGAATTTGAATACTTCCCGGTAGTTCTATTTCCCATGACTCAAATGAAAATTTTACCCTATAACAGGGTTATCAAATCTGTATCTGAGAAAAAGTTCAATGAGATAGAGAAAAAATATAATTTAGTTCAAACCAATCAAAAATCCCCGGATGAGAAAGGTAGCATCTCTATCTACTACTCCGGTAAATGGTGGAGTATGAAACTTCCGGAATCAATATCAAAGAAAATCTCTGCCTCATTGGATGTAGCTCGATTACAAGATGGGTTTTTAAGCCCCGAATTTGGTATAGAAAATCCCCGGACAGACAAAAACATTAGTTTTGTAGGTGGAATAAGGGGAACAAAAGAGCTCGAAAAGCTCGTTGATTCAGGTAAATATGATCTGGCAATCAGCATGTATCCTACAGCTATTCAGGAGCTTCTGGATGTTTCTGATGCAGGTGAGCTTATGCCGCCAAAGTCTACCTGGTTCGAGCCAAAAATTAAATCCGGTTTAATCGTACACACATTTTAAAAACATTATCATTATGAAAAGAGTACACAATTTTAGCGCAGGCCCGGCAACACTTCCTTTATCAGTTTTAGAAAAGGTTCAGAATGAATTGATCGACTATAAGGAAAAAGGCGCCTCTATCATTGAAATGAGTCATCGAAGCCCAGAGTACACAGAAGTAAATCGTCAGGCTGTGGAAAGGGTAAAAGAAATTACGGGTGCCGATGACGATTGGGAAGTCCTGTTTCTGCAGGGAGGAGCAAGCAGTCAATTTATGATGGTTGCCCACAATTTCCTGAATATGGATCGAACCGCGAACTATATCGATACCGGTACATGGTCTGCCAAAGCCATTAAAGAGGCCAAATTATTCGGTAATGTGCATACCTCATTTTCAGGTAAAGAAGGTGCATACGGTCATATTCCGACAAATGATGAACTCACATTTGCAGAAGAGGCAATCTATACCCACTTCACAAGTAATAATACTGTTGCAGGAACACAGTTTGCTGCAGAACCCAAAAGTTCTTCTCCACTTGTTTGTGATGCATCATCTGACTTTTTATCTCATTCTCTTGATCTGGATAAGTTTGGTTTAATCTATGCGGGTGCTCAAAAAAATGTTGGGCCGGCAGGTGTCACGGTAGTTATGATTCGAAAATCTTTCCTCGAGAAACAGCGCTCGGAAGCTATCCCGACTATTCTCAACTATAAAACCCATGTGGAAAAACTGTTCAATACTCCACCTGTTTTTGCAGTTTACATACTTAACTATGTTCTGGAGTGGATACAGGAGAAAGGCGGACTTTCCTACTTTGAGAAATTCAGCAACGAAAAATCAGGTCTGATCTACTCAGAAATTGATCAGGATGATTTTTACAGAGGTACCGTCGAAAAAGAAGCCCGCTCTAAAATGAATATCACTTTCAGGTTGCCATCAGAAGATCTTGAGAAAAAGTTTATTTCTGAAGCAGCTTCTCAAAATCTTATGAATCTGAAAGGACATCGAAGCGTCGGTGGAATTCGCGCCAGTATTTATAACGCTTGCGAAATGGATAGTGTAAAAGCACTCGTAGATTTTATGGGCGAGTTCCGATCTAAAAACGGATAATTAATGACACTTCATTCATCGGGTGGCTCACCGTCATCCGATGAATTTTCCTGATTTTAAATCAGTCCAAAAAGTGTCAGAATATGATCTACGCTATTCGGAATAAAGAAAATAAGGTAAAGAATCCCCCAGATTGCACCGGCAATATGAGCTTCGTGATTCACATTTCCTCCCTCCCGCTTACTCTCAAACACGCTGTACAGTAAGAACATAATCCCAAAGATCCAGGCGGGGATGGGTATGGGGAGCAGAATGATTATAATTTTTTCTGTCGGATAGAGAAAAATATACCCAAACAGTATACTTTCTACTGCACCGGATGCCCCAAGGGTAGCATAATTTGGATTTTCCCGATGGCGAACTAACGAGGGTATTGCAGAAAAGGCCAACCCGGAAAAATAGAGCGCGAGATAATGATAAATGCCGAGTGTCTGCTCTATCACTACCCCAAAAAAGAAGAGTACAAACATATTGACCAACAGATGTCCTATACCGGCATGCAAAAAACCTGAAGTGATAATCTCATACCAGGTTCCTTCCCTGACTGTTCGGTATGGCCTGAGCATTCCCAAATCCATAATTTTGGGATTGACATATAATGCTATAAAAGAGATGAAACCTGTGATTGCAATAAGTGTAAGAGTAACCGTCATAAATGATCTCTGTTTTGAAAGGAATCATGAATATAACAAATCCGGATTTCTTTAAAGCATGAACTTCTATTTACTGTATTTTTCTTAATCCTTTAAATTGCTAATTTCACACATCTCGTACCCCAAACTAATCAACCAAAGCATGTACCGGGTTTTTAAACAATTACTACTCCTCTCTTTTGCAGTCTTATTTATTTCGTCCTGTGGAATTACCCGAAAAGGTTCCGCACCCGATCGTGCGGATTACTCTGATTTTTCACCCGGTTCAGCAATTGAGTCCGGTGTAGCCAGCTGGTACGGCCCTAACTTTCATGGAAAACTTACTGCAAACGGTGAAACCTACAATATGGATGGTTTAACTGCGGCACATCGAAGTCTTCCATTTAACACAGTTGTTCAGGTCGAAAATAAAGGAAATGGTAAAACTGTTATTGTCAGAATTAACGACAGGGGGCCCTATGCAGATAATAGAATTATAGATTTATCCCGCAAAGCTGCGCGGGAAATTGACATGATTGATGCCGGTACTGCGAATGTAGAAGTTTTCCTGGTTGAAGAGGGGGATCGGCCTTTGTCTGATCAAAACCTAGGCAGTATTGAAACGTTTACCGTACAACTTGCATCATTTAATTCCCGTAATGAAGCTGAAAATTTTCTAAACCAAATATCAGGTGCAAGAGTTGAGACTGTACCTGTTGCCGGTGATACCGTTTACAGAATTTACTATGGCACATATGATGATCCCGATGATGCCCGCTCTGCCATGCAACGCCTCAGACAGCAAGGGTTTGATGGTTTTGTGAAGCAGACACAGAACTAATTTTTTCTCAAATCATGGATTGATTTTTCATCGATTAGGGTTAACATGCCATAACTCAAATTAATCAAGCTCATGAAGAAAGATATCATCGTAATTGGAAGTGGTTTTGGCGGTCTCGCCACAGCTTCCAGGCTATTATCAAAGGGACATAATGTAACTATTTTTGAAAAACGTGATAAACCCGGTGGCCGTGCCTACGTCTATGAAATAGACGGATTCAAGTTTGACGGAGGACCTACAGTCATCACAGCCCCTTTTATGTTTGATGACATCTATGCCGCGGCAGGCAAAAAGCGTGAAGACTACTTTAAGCTGGTACCATGCGATCCGTTTTATAGAATTTTTGATCACAAGGGGGTGCCATTTGACTATAACAACGATCACGAATTTATTCTCTCTGAAATCGACAAACGAAATCCGGATGATAAGGCCGGCTATGAAGAGTTTATCAAAACTACAAAACCGATTTTTGAAAAAGGTTTCGTGGAATTAGCAGACAAGCCATTTCTGAAGTTTACAGATATGCTTAAAGTAGCTCCCGATCTTATCAAGCTGCAGTCGCATAAATCTGTTTATAAATATGTATCGCAATTTATTGAAGATGAATTCCTCAGAAGAGCTTTCTCATTTCACCCGCTTTTGGTTGGTGGGAACCCTTTTGATACCACTTCTATCTACTCAATGATCCACTACCTGGAACGAGAATGGGGCGTACACTACGCAATGGGCGGTACCGGCTCTATCGTTAATGGAATGGTTAAGTTGATTGAAGAGCAGGGTGGCACAGTAAATCTGAATGCAGAAATTGATGAAATATTAGTTGAAAACGGAAAAGCGAAAGGTATTCGACTAAAAAATGGTGAGATCCATCATGCTGATGTTGTCGTAAGCAATGCAGATGTAGCTTTTACCTATAAAAACCTGATAGACAAAAAACATCGAAAGAAATATACTGATCGGAAAATTGAGCGTACCAAGTATAGTATGTCACTATTTGTGATCTATTTCGGTACAAAAAAACGCTATAACGACACCAATCTGGAGCACCACAACATCATCCTAAGCGAACGATACAAAGGATTACTTGAGGACATTTTTGACAATAAAAAGCTATCTGAAGATTTCTCTCTCTATCTTCACATGCCCACAAAAACAGATCCATCCATGGCACCTGAGGGTCACGAAGCGTTTTATGTATTATCCCCTGTTCCACACTTGGATGGCGACACGGATTGGAATGAGATGGCTCCAAAATACCGGAACGCCATCATGCAATTTTTAGAGGATAACTACCTGCCTGATCTTCAGGAAAATATTGTAGCCGAACACTACATCGACCCGATTCATTTTCAAAATGATCTAAACAGTTTTAAAGGATCAGCTTTTTCAGTTGAACCCATCCTTACTCAATCGGCATGGTTCAGGCCTCATAACAGAAGTGAAGATGTAGACGATCTATACTTTGTAGGTGCAGGAACTCATCCGGGAGCCGGACTGCCCGGTGTACTCTCATCGGCAAAAATTGCTGAAGATTTGATCGAGAAACAGTAACACACAAAATTGATATCCCAAAAAAAAGCCTGCCATTTAAAATGACAGGCTTTTTTAAATCTATCCAATTACTTGAGCGATTTCTGTAAATCGTCCCAATCTGCTAAAAACTTCTCAAGCCCAATATCAGTTAGTGGATGTTTCAGCAGTTGTTCAATCACTTTTAGAGGCATGGTAGCGACGTCAGCACCCAGCCTGGCACTTTCAAGTAGATGCATTGGATGACGGATACTTGCGGCCAGTATCTCCGTATCATAACCATAATTGTCATATACGAGACGTATATCCGCAATCAGATCCATTCCCTCGCTCGAGATGTCATCCAGACGACCGATAAAAGGTGAGATGTATGTTGCCCCTGCCTTTGCGGCGATAAGGGCTTGAGAGGCAGAAAAACAGAGTGTGCAATTTGTCTTGATCCCTTCGTCGCTAAACGTTTTGATCGCTTTAATTCCATCTTTAATCAAAGGAACTTTTACAACCACATTATCAGCGATGGATGCAATTTTTCTGCCCTCTTCAACTATTTCATCATAGGTTGTTGATATCACTTCAGCTGAAACATCACCCTCAACAATATTACAAATTTTGGCAATATGTCCTTCAAAGTCACTCACACCAATTTTAGCGCATAGGCTTGGGTTTGTGGTCACTCCATCAAGTACACCTAAATCGTTGGCTTCTTTAATTTCGTCGAGGTCGGCTGTGTCGATAAAAAATTTCATAGGGGAATTTTGTTAAAGGATAATTGTTTTAACTAATATAAAGAATGTTATAAACTCGTACAGGAAAACAGTTTATAGATCATCAACAATTTGCTATTTTAAAGTAAATATTAACAGAAATTGAACAGTTATGAGTAATTCAGGAAAAGGATTTACGCTCGGTTTTATTACCGGAACTTTGGTTGGTTCAGCAGTGGCATTGCTTTACGCTCCGGATTCGGGCAGTAATACAAGAGGAAAAATTTCGTATCAAGTAAGCAATTACGTTGACGAACTTAATAAGTTAATTAATCAGTTGAAAAATGAACGTGAAAAAATTGCTTCAGATGCTAAGCAAAAAGGTGATGATGTGGTATCTGATGCAAAAAAACGAGCCGATGATTTAATAAAAGAGGCCGAGGCTTTACTCGAAAATATTGAGAAAAAGTAGCCGGCCTTTTTAGTACAGCTTTATAATAAAAAAGCCCTGATGAAAATCAGGGCTTTTTTGTTTTTATTCTTCATCCTTTTCAGGATTGTCGGCACCAAGTGTTTCAAACACTTTTTGTACCTCCTCATCGCCTTCATCATAATCGGCCTTAGAGCCAACAATGAGTTCGTCGTATTTGAGGAGTCCTGTACCTGCAGGTACTTTATGCCCAACAATTACATTCTCTTTCAGTCCTCTAAGCATATCTTTCTTCGCTTCGATGGAGGCCTGAGTCAGAACTTTTGTAGTTTCCTGGAAAGAAGCCGCAGACAACCAGCTCTCGGTAGAGAGTGATGCCCTTGTAATTCCCAATAGAATCGGTTTTGAAATTGCCGGTTCAGCTTCACGGGTTTGCAATTCATCTTTGCCATTCTTAATCAAGTCGTTATTAATTTCACGAACTTGACGACGGTCTAGAATCGCTCCTTTTTTCTGCTCACTTCCACCCGGATCAGTAATTACAAATTTACCGATTAACTCATCATTTCGATTATTGAGTTCAAAACGGTCAACTTTATCACCTTCCAGATACATTGTATCACCCGGATCAAGAACTTCTACCTTCTGCATCATGGTGCGTACAATAACCTCTACGTGCTTGTCATTGATTTTCACACCCTGCAGTCGATAAACTTCCTGAATTTCATTTACCAGGTAAGACTGTACCGCAAATGGACCTAAGATGTTTAAGATTTCCTGTGCAGGAATAGTACCGTCAGACAGTGCCTGTCCGGCTTTCACAAAGTCATTTTCCTGTACAAGAATGTGCTTAGACAGTGGAATCAGATATTTTTTCTCATCAGTACCGTCCTTACTCTCAACAATAACTTCCTGAGAACCACGCTTACGGCCACCCATTCGAACGATACCGTCAATTTCGGTAACGGCTGCAGGATCACTTGGTGATCTCGCTTCAAAGAGTTCGGTAATACGCGGCAGACCCGCTGTAATATCCTTAGACTTAGATGCAGATCTTGGAATCTTAGCCAATATCTGACCCGCTGAAACTTTTTCTCCGTCTTCAACAACAATATGTGTCTCAACGGGTAATGTGTTTTCACGGATTCTGTCGTCTTCTCCTTTAATAACAAGAGTAGGAATCAGAGATCTGTCTTTTGAATCGATAATTACTTTCTCGCGGTGACCTGTCTGAGCATCCGTATCCGCTGTGTAGGTAATTTCTTCAATGATATCCTTGTACTCAACTTTACCGTCAAGTTCACTAAAGATCAAAGCATTATATGGATCCCACTTACACAGTGGCATGCCTTTCATTACTTTTTCACCCTCTTCAACCATCATTTCAGAACCGTAAGGCACATTATAGGTGTTCAGAACTTTTCCATCCTCACCTAAAATTTTCATCTCACCTGCACGACTCAATACAACGTTGTGAATCTCTTCACCATCATCGTATTCTACAATTCGAACGTTTTCAAAATCAATCTTACCGTCGAATTTAGCTTTGTGCTGCGAGTCGGCCTCCATACGAGAAGCTGTACCACCCACGTGGAATGTTCTCAATGTAAGCTGTGTACCCGGCTCACCAATTGATTGAGCAGCAATAACTCCTACTGCTTCACCAACCTGAACGATGCTGTTTCGAGCCATATCGCGTCCGTAACACTTCGCACATACTCCGCGCTCCGTTTCACAAGTCAGAACTGATCGAATCTCAACTTCTTCAATTGAAGTTTCAGCGACCTTTTTGGCTACTTTTTCTGTGATCATCTCGTTGGATTCACACAGAACTTCATCCGTAATTGGATCTCTGAGTTCGTGCATAGATACACGGCCGATAATACGATCTTCGAGGCTTTCGATCACATCCTCGTTATCTTTCAGCGCCTGCATCTTAATGCCACGAAGCGTTCCACAATCTTGCTCATTAATAATAATGTCCTGAGACACATCAACGAGACGACGTGTCAGGTAACCCGCATCCGCAGTTTTCAAAGCGGTATCGGCCAGACCTTTACGAGCACCGTGAGTAGAGATAAAGTATTCGAGTACGGTCAATCCTTCACGGAATGAAGAAAGAATCGGATTCTCAATTACTTCGTTACCCTGCTGCATTGAACTCTTTTGAGGCTTGGCCATCAGTCCACGCATACCACCCAGCTGTCGAATCTGTTCTTTCGAACCACGAGCACCGGAGTCTGCCATCATAAAGATCGAGTTAAACCCGTCTTTATCTTCGGCCAAACTCTTGAAGAGTGTTTCAGAAACACGGTTTGTGGTACTTGTCCACTTATCAATTACCTGGTTATAACGCTCATTATCGGTAATGAAACCCATTTCATATCGATCCTGGATTTCGGATACCTCATCCTGAGCTTTTTGAATCAGCTTAAATTTCTCATCCGGAATGATAATATCCTCAAGTGAGAAAGAAAGTCCACCGGTTGTCGCTCTCTCGAAACCAATTCGTTTCATGTTATCGAGGAACTCAGCCGTTTTCACTGTTCCTACTTCACTGTGAATTTCACCAATCAGTACACGAAGTTCTTTTTTACCAAGTGTTCTGTTAATGAATCCAATCTCTTCCGGTACAATCTTATTGAAAAGTACCCGGCCGGTAGTAGTTTTAATAATCTCATACACTGTTTCACCTTCTTCATTAACCTTCGGTACCCGAACATTAATTTTGGCGTGGGTTTCAATCTTACCCTGATCGTATGCGATTACTACCTCATCGGTATTGGCAAAAGTTTTTCCTTCGCCCTTCATACCGTTCCCCATTTTTGTGGTATAGTAAATACCCAAAATCATATCCTGAGAAGGAACTGCAATCGGACCACCGTTTGCAGGACTCAAAATATTGTGAGAACCGAGCATCAATATGGATGCTTCCAGTACGGCATCATGACTCAAAGGAAGGTGAACAGCCATTTGGTCACCGTCAAAGTCAGCATTAAACGCTGTACATGAGAGCGGGTGCAAACGAATAGCTTTGTCTTCAATCAGTACCGGCTGGTATGCCTGAATACCAAGCCTGTGCAATGTTGGAGCACGGTTCAGTAGTACCGGATGTCCGTCAATTACATTTTCCAGAACTTCCCAGACAACCTGATCACGTCGGTCAACAACCTTTTTAGCACTCTTAACCGTTTTCACGTAACCTCGCTCGATCAACCGGCGAATTACAAATGGTTTATAGAGCTCAATAGCCATCTCTTTTGGAAGACCACATTCATGCATTTTCAGGTCAGCACCTACCACAATTACGGAACGTCCGGAATAATCCACACGCTTACCGAGCAGGTTCTGTCGGAATCGACCACTCTTACCTTTCAGCATATCACTGAGAGATTTTAGAGGTCGGTTATTATTCCTTACAGCATTTGATTTTCTGGAGTTATCATAAAGAGAATCGACGGCTTCCTGGAGCATGCGCTTCTCATTTCTGAGAATTACATCAGGAGCTTTGATATCTATCAATCGCTTCAGACGATTATTTCGGATAATTACACGTCTGTAAAGGTCGTTCAAGTCAGATGTTGCAAATCGGCCACCTTCGAGAGGTACCAATGGTCGCAATTCAGGTGGAATTACTGGAATAACACTTTGAACCATCCATTCAGGGTTATTCTGAGTATGCTGATTTGCAGCACGGAATGACTCAATAACCTGAAGTCTCTTCAGTTTTTTCTTCTTACGCATTTGTGAAGTTTCATTCTTCACCTCATAGCGTAACTGGTAAGCCAGTCCATCCAGATCCATATCTGTAAGAAGTGCCTGGACAGCTTCAGCTCCATCATTTACGATAAATTTATCTTCGTCATCATCTTCCAGTTCATGATGGTCTTCGGGCAACTGATCTAAAATATCGAATTTCTCCTCTTCAGAGATCAGATCACCTCGCTTGTAACCAAGGTCACGAGCCAGTCCCGGATTGATCACTACAAATGTTTCGTAGTAAACAATTCGTTCAAGATTTTTAGATGAGTATCCAAGCAGATAAGCAATCTTACTTGGAAGAGACTTAAAGTACCAGATGTGTACAACAGGCACAGTAAGAGTAATGTGTCCCATCCGTTCTCTTCGAACGGCTTTACGGGTCACTTCCACTCCGCAACGGTCACAAATAATTCCTTTGTAACGGATGCGCTTATATTTTCCACAGTGGCATTCATAGTCTTTAACCGGACCGAAGATCTTTTCGCAGAAAAGACCGTCCATTTCCGGTTTGAATGTTCTGTAATTGATCGTTTCCGGTGTCAGAACTTCTCCATGAGACCGGGACAAGATCGTCTCGGCAGAAGCCAGAGATATCCCGATATTAGAGAAGTCTTTTGTAACAGTTAATGTCTTTGTTGACGGCAAGGGTAATCCTCCCAATTTGATTTATTTAACAGAACAAACGTTAGTCAATGTGAATTTCGAGTCCAAGACCCATTAATTCACGGAGTAATACTTTAAACGATTCAGGTATATCACCTTCAGGTAAGTTTTCACCTTTTACAATGGCTTCATATACCTTAGATCGACCTTTCACATCATCACTCTTAACAGTGAGCATCTCTTTCAATATGCTTGAAGCACCGTATGCATACAGAGCCCAAACCTCCATTTCACCAAGTCTCTGGCCACCAAACTGTGCTTTACCACCGAGCGGCTGCTGAGTAATCAATGAGTATGGACCAATGGAACGTGCGTGCATCTTATCTTCAATCAAGTGATTGAGTTTCAGCATGTACATGTAACCAACGGTAGTCTGTTGGTCAAGACGTTCACCGCTTCGGCCGTCGTATAGATATAGACGACCATCTTCCGGCAACCCGGCTTTCTTAAGCTCTTCCTGAACTTGTTCGTAAGATGCACCATCGAAAATCGGAGATGCATATTTCACTCCAAGTTTCATTCCGGCCCATCCAAGAATGGTTTCATAAATTTGTCCAAGGTTCATACGAGAAGGTACACCCAATGGGTTCAAAACAACGTCTACCGGAGTTCCATCTTCCATAAACGGCATATCTTCAACAGGTACAACTTTTGCAATTACACCCTTGTTACCGTGGCGGCCGGCCATCTTATCACCCACCTGAATTTTTCTCTTCTTAGCGACATAAATTTTCGCTTTTTGAATAATTCCCGGTGGCAGCTCATCTCCAACTTGGATCTGATACTTACGACGCTTAGCCTCGGTTTCAATTTCTCTTCTCAGATCTCTGTAGCTTTTGAATAGAAGCTTAACATGTTCTACCAGATTTTCATCTGTAGCCCAGTCAATATCTTCATTAATCGTTACGGGATCGAGCTCCTCAAATACAGATTTCTTGTATTTTTCACCTTTCGGGATCAGCTCAACATTACTGTAGTTGTACACTCCGGGTGAAGTTTTATCCCGAAGCAGACTATACATTTTGTCAGCCCACTGTGCGTTGAGATCAGCTACTTTCTTGGCGTGACGCTCATTTTCCTGTTCAACAAGTTGCTTCTCCTCTTTCCGTGAAATCTGCTCATCACGTTTTCGACTAAAAAGCTTCGTATCAATTACAGTACCGGAAACACCTGGAGGTGTTTTCAGTGATGCGTCTTTAACATCTCCCGCCTTATCACCAAAGATCGCTCTTAGAAGCTTCTCTTCCGGTGTTGGGTCTGTTTCTCCCTTTGGAGTAATTTTACCTACAAGAATATCGCCCGGATTAACTTTAGCGCCAATTCGGATAATTCCTTTTTCATCAAGATTACGAGTAGCATCTTCACTGACATTTGGTATTTCACGAGTCAGTTCTTCCTCACCTCGTTTGGTATCTCGAACCTGTTGTTCAAATTCAGTAATGTGGATGGATGTATAAACATCTTCCTGTACAACACGCTCACTGATTACAATCGCATCCTCAAAGTTGTATCCTCTCCAAGGCATGAATGCAACAAGCATGTTACGGCCCAGTGCAAGCTCACCTTTTTCGGTTGAGCAACCATCAGCAAGTACTTGATTTTCCGTAACCTTATCGCCAACACTTACAACCGGACGCTGGTTGATCGTTGTATCCTGGTTACTTCTTTCAAACTTTTGCAGATAGTATGATTTCACACCATCATCGAAGTAGCAATTTTCTTCCAGTTCAGTTCGCTTATATTTCACGCGAATTTCTCTACCACTTACATATACAACTTCACCGTCTCCTTCTGCAACAATAATTGCACGGGAGTCTTGAGCAGCTCTGCGCTCAAGTCCGGTTCCAACAACCGGAGATTCAGGTCTGAGAAGTGGTACTGCTTGACGCTGCATGTTCGAACCCATCAGGGCACGGTTAGCATCATCATGCTCAATAAATGGAATCAGTGCAGCTGCCAACGATGTAATCTGGTTTGCAGATACATCCATATATTCAACTTGTTCCGGCTTGGCTAAACCAACGTTACTGTCTCTGAATCGGGAGAAAATTGCTTCATTCTTGAAATTCCCTTTTTCATCAATTGGGGCATTTGCCTGCGCAATTACCGTTTCATCTTCCTGCTCAGCTGCCAGATAATCAATTTCATTAGAAACAATACCTTCTTTTACTCTTCTATAGGGTGTTTCAATAAAACCAAAATCATTTATCTTGGCATGCACACAGAGTGAAGTAATCAATCCAATATTTGGACCTTCAGGTGTTTCAATCGGGCAAAGTCGACCGTAATGAGTATAGTGAACATCACGAACCTCAAAACCGGCACGCTCACGAGTCAAACCGCCGGGGCCTAATGCAGACATACGACGTTTGTGAGTCAATTCAGCTGCCGGATTTGTTTGATCCATAAACTGAGAAAGCTGATTTGTACCAAAGAAACTATTAATTACACTCGAAATAGTCCGGGCATTAACAAGATCTTGCGGTGTAAGCTGCTCGGCATCACGAGAACTCATTCTTTCACGGATCGTTCGAGCCATACGGGCTAGTCCAATAGCAAACTGTTGTCCCAGCTGCTCTCCAACTGTACGTACTCGTCGGTTACTCAAGTGATCAATATCATCAACCTGAGATTTCATCTCTTTCAGACGAATCACTTCCTTCACAATCGCTACTACATCCTCTTTAGTGAGGTAGTGGATATCCTGATCTACATCTACTTTAAGACGTTTATTCAACCGGTATCGACCAACTTCTCCCAGATCATACTTCTTATCGCTAAAGAAGAGTCGCTCCAGTACCTGACGAGCCGTTTCAGGGTCAGGCATTTCACCGGTTC
Organism: Rhodohalobacter barkolensis; assembly: GCF_002834295.1. Taxonomy (NCBI): domain Bacteria; kingdom Pseudomonadati; phylum Balneolota; class Balneolia; order Balneolales; family Balneolaceae; genus Rhodohalobacter; species Rhodohalobacter barkolensis. The sequence continues at coordinate 1,802,745 of NZ_PISP01000001.1, forward strand.
TGATTTGCTGGTAAACTTCACCAAGTGCAGAAACATCATCATGCGATGGATCTTTTCTAAGCGTGTTCATAATGACTGAACGCTCAGACTCTTCTGCATTAATTTTCTGAACCAATACTTTTTTAACAGAAGCTTCTTTTAAAAGACCGTAATCGTCTTCAGTAAGCTCATGGTCTCTCTCTAAAAGCACTTTTCGGTTGGTTGCTTCTGTAACTTCACCTGTCTCATCATCAACAACCTCTTCCGTTACTTCCGTTGTGATGTCTGTAGCCAGGCGCTTACCAACTAATTTATCGTTGTATGCTTTTTTACTTCCAAAGTCGATCTCTTCAGACAGTTCAAATAGATTCAGCAGATCAAAATCTGTTGAGAATCCAAGCGCTCTCAGCAGTGTTGTTGCCGGAATCTTTTTCTTTCTGTCGATATAAGCCCAAAGTACGTCACGAATATCGTTTGTGAATTCAATCCATGAACCTTTGAATGGAATAACCCTTGCTGAGTAAAGCTGAGTACCGTTAGGATGCACATTCTGACCGAAGAATACACCCGGCGATCTGTGCAGCTGACTAACTATCACCCGCTCGGCACCATTAATTACAAAGGTACCTCTGTTTGTCATCCATGGAAGATCTCCTAAAAATACCTCCTGCTCAATCGTTTCAGAAGCCTCATCTGTTTCATCAACGGATGACAAGCGCATTCTGGCTTTTAGCGGAATCGCATAAGTCAGTCCTCGCTCCTGGCACTCTTTGATATTGTATTTAGGTGTATCGACAGAATAATAAAGGAACTCAAGGATATGAGTTTCTCTTGTGTCCTGAATCGGGAAATTCTCATTGAATATTCGCTGGAGCCCCTTGTCTTCTCGTTGATTGGGAGCTACATCAAGCTGTGCAAATTCATTGAACGACTTGAGCTGAATATCCAAAAAGTCAGGATAATCGATTACATTTTTAATTCTGCCGAATGAAAGGCGGTCGGTAAATGGGATTTTCTCCATAGTAGTACTCAAAAGGATGTTCTCCTTTAGGTTAAAAATAAGAATGAAGTTTCTCTGAAAGGTATGAGGTGTTTACTTCACACCCCTATAATTATTGCTCATGCAATTTAGACGCCAAAAGCCAACACCGAAAATCGGCGTTGGCTAAGGCTAAATGTTATTTAAAAAGTAAGAGCGTAATTACTTCAGCTCTACTTCAGCACCAGCCTCTTCGAGCTTGGCTTTAACTTCTTCAGCTTCTTCTTTGCTAACTGCTTCTTTGATTGCGTTAGGAGCTCCATCAACAAGTTCTTTAGCTTCTTTCAGCCCAAGACCTGTGATTCCTCTCACTTCTTTGATAACGCCAATTTTCTTAGCGCCAGCAGATTTAAGAATTACATCAAATTCTGTTTGCTCTTCAGCAGCTTCTCCGCCACCGGCTGGTCCGGCAACAGCAACTGCAGCTGCAGCTGGTTTTATGTCGTATTCTTCTTCAAGAACTTTAGCTAATTCATTAGCTTCTTTGATCGTTAAGTTAACGAGTTGTTCTGCGATTTCTTTAACGTCAGCCATTGTTTAATTCTCCGTTCGTCGGTTTTAATTAAAAAAGTTAATTGATTTGGTTATTCGCCTTTTTCGGCGATGGTTTGAATTGCACCTGCAATATTGCTTCCTTGTGCTTCCAGTCCACTTACTACATTTGAAATTGGTGCCAGCAACAGACCTACAATATCTCCGATAACTTCTGTTCTGGACTTCATTGCAGCCAGTGTATCGAGTTGGTCTTTACTGTAAAAATCACCATCAATCAAAGCCGCTTTAAATTCCGGCTTGTTGTGTTCTTTTATGTAGTCTTTCAGGACTTTAGCAGGTGCTGCAAGCTCTTCATTTACAAATGCAAAACCATTTTGATCTTCCAAATGATCATAGAGCTCATCATATCCGCCAATTGTATCCATTGCACGTTTCATCAGTGTATTTTTATACACTTTAAACTGTACATTACCTTCGCGAAACTTTCCTCTCAACTCGCCCATATCAGAGACTGACATCCCTGTATACTTCGTTATATAGACGGCGTTTGAGCCTTCAAGCTGCTCAGTAATTTCTTCTACAACTGCCTTTTTTTCTGCTAATGTCGGCATTGTTTTAACCTGTTAAATTTCTAAATTGAAGTAATAGATGATCGACTAAGCGATATGCTGGGACCCATCGTCGTGCTAATGTATGCAGACCTAATATAAATCCCTTTTGCAGATGCCGGTCTAAGTTTCAGGATTGTCTGAAGGAATGAGATCAAATTTTCACGAATCTCGTTCACATCAAAACTTGCCTTACCAATAGAGGTATGCAAGATTCCCTGCTTATCCACACGGAAATCAATTTTCCCCTGCTTAAACTCTTTCACAGCGTCTGCAACATCCATTGTTACAGTTCCACTTTTCGGGTTAGGCATCAAACCTCTCGGTCCCAAATGGCGACCCAGTTTACCAATTTTACCCATAACATCCGGGGTAGCAATGATAACGTCGATATCTGCCCAACCTTCTTCAATTTTTTCGATATATTCATCAAGGCCAACAAAATCGGCTCCGGCCTCTTTCGCTTCTTCCTGTTTTGCTTCGTTAACCAACGCAAGCACACGAACGGATTTTCCGGTTCCGTGAGGGAGCGAAACAGTACCACGAACCATCTGATCTGCATGACGTGGATCCACACCTAACCGAAGATCTAAATCTACGGATTCATCGAAGTTTGCTGTTTTGGTCTGTTTTATCAGATCGCAAGCCTCTTCGATAGTGTATTCCATATCATGGTCAAATAATTCAGCGACCTTCTGATATTTCTTACCTCTTTTTGCCATTTCTTACATCCTCGTTATTTATCTCGGATTACTCGCAAACCCATGCTGCGTGCGGTACCGGCAATCATTTCTGCTGCTCTTTCTACGTCAAAAGCGTTTAGATCTTCCATTTTCTCTTCCGCAATTTCCTTGCATTGAGACCAGGTCACTTTACCGACTTTAGCTCGGTTTGGTTCACCTGAACCGGATTTAATCTTAGCGGCTTTCTTAAGAAGGACAGCTGCTGGAGGAGTCTTTGTTTTGAATGTAAAAGACTTGTCAGCATAGACTGTGATCTCAACCGGCACAATTGTGCCCGCCTTGTCTTGGGTTTTTGCATTAAATGCTTTACAAAACTCCATAATGTTGATTCCGGCCTGGCCTAAAGCTGGACCTACCGGAGGAGCAGGGTTTGCCTGTCCACCAACAATTTGAAGTTTTAGCACTTTATCTACTTTTTTTGCCATATTGAATCAATTAGCGATTCGTGCTTCTGTTTGCTGCGTAATAGCTCACGTTTAAGTTCTTATGTAGCTGATTCGACCTGATCCAGGTCAACCTCAACCGGGGTTTTACGTCCAAAAATGCTTACCATGACTCGCAATTTCAGCTTATCAGCAAGTACTTCCTGAACGGTACCATCAAATTCTTTAAAAGGACCGTCTACAACTTTGACGATATCTCCTTCCTTATATGGAATATCGACTACGCCACCTTTTTCAACGGCTTCCTTATTGTCCATCACCCTTCCAATAATTCGCTCTACTTCATGCTTTTTCAGAGGCTCCGGAACAACCTGACTCTTACCCACCTTCAGAAATCCTAAACAGGAAGGTGCACTTTGAATCAAATTGTTTACTTCTTCATCATACCGGGTTTTAACTAAAATATATCCCGGGAAAAAATTCTTCTCTTTTGTTCTTTTTTTACCTGAACGGATTTCGATTACAGTTTCTGTTGGGATTAAAATCTCACTGATTTTATGCCCCAGCCCCTGCTCCTCTATCTCTCGGGTTAGATACTCTTTAACTTTTTTTTCGTGACTGGTAAAGCAGCGAACCACATACCAATCAAAACTATCTTCAGAACTCATCTGTAGATTGCCTCCAGAATTGTACTATAAACCTGATCAACTCCAAATATGAATAAGGATATGACAATAGTGAATACGACAACAATAATTGTGTTATCGATTAATTCCTGCTGTGTGGGCCAGGTGACTTTCGCCATCTCTTTTCTCACACCTTCAATAAAATCTTTAATCTTTTCCATATAACTATTCAGGCATTATCAATTTGCACGGGCGGAGAGATTCGAACTCCCGACACCTGGTTTTGGAGACCAGTGCTCTAACCAGACTGAGCTACGCCCGTAAATAGCACAAAAGGCGAAGCCGGATAGGCTCCACCTTAGCGCTAAAATGTTTATGACGCTTTAGTCAAGTATTTTAG